>JAJZCJ010000125.1 GCA_021846145.1 Bacillota bacterium | reverse complement strand
GCCCTAACTCTTCCCGCAATGGGCGGTAAGTGGTGGTATGCAAACTGGCTTGCACTAGATTTTTTGTGGTGTAAATCACTTCTGAGATATAATTACAGCCTTTACGATACGCCTGTAACGTTTGCTGCAACATCGTTTGTTGTTCGTCAGTTAGTATGATTTTCACTTTTGCGGTTAAGACAATCTTCATTCTTTTACCACCTATCACTAAAATTATTATATCGTATATTTAGTGACAACAAGAAAACAATTTTGTGGCAATTCCTCCCCCACTTTAGAAGTGGGAGTATCCTTGCCACATTAGGATGAAATTGAAGTCGATACAGAAGAGTTTAATAGTTGAGCGGTTTACAAAATTGAATCACAAGATGACTAATAGTGATGATCGTGATAATATGGCACCATACTAGATAATATCATTTTCCTGTCTATTATATAAAAAAAGTGTAAATACTTATAGACGTGAGTATTCCTTCAAACCAGCTATCAACTTAACTAATCGCCCAATCGCAGGAACAGATAGATAGGGGTGTCATTTTGGTATTTTCAGAAGCTATCAATCAATTTTTAAGCTATTTACATACCATCGACCGTAGCCCCCAAACCTTGCGTGGGTATCGAAACCACCTGTTTGCGTTTGTGCGTTTCATGGAGCGACAGTACAACGTCGCCCCTTACGTCGAGGACATCACGGAAGAAGATCTGCTAACCTACATGCACTTTTTAAAACAAGATCGCGGACAGAAGCCTTCCAGTCGAGCGCGGGCGCAAAATGCTTTTCGTTCCTTTTATCGCTACATGGTGAAGCAGGGATGGGCACCCGTTGATCTGTCACAGGCATTGCCACCGATTCGTGTGCACCCACAAGAGCGCGTGTACCTCACCGAGGAAGAAGTGATGACGCTCATTGATCATCTAGACACCCCGCTGATCCAATTGGTAACTTTTTTCCTCTATCGGACAGGCTTACGGATTTCAGAGTGTCTCGCCCTAACCCTCGATACAGTGGATCTCACCGATGGCATCGTGTACGTGATGGAGGGTAAGGGCAATAAGGATCGGGTCGTACCACTTGCTCCGGATCTATGGGAACGGTTAAACCATTATGTGCAATCATGGCGACCTGCTGTGGCAAGCAAGCAGTTTTTTGTCACCTCCCGCACCGGAGGATTGTCCGTATCTCGGGTTAATCAGGCGCTAGGCAACACCGCACGCAGTCTTAATTGGAAAAAAAACGTATCCTCCCATATCCTACGCCACTCTTTTGCTTCCCGCCTGTTGCAGCAGGGAGCCAGCCTAGTGGCGGTACAAAAATTACTTGGCCACTCCTCCCTAGATGTCACGGGGATCTACACGCATGTGGCCAGAGACGACTTGGTGCGGGCAGTAGGCACGCTGGTAATGGATACATTGGTAAAGGAGACCGCCACACATGGCTAAAGACTATCCTTTTTTAGAAAAAAATAGCGATGAAAAACTTCGCATCTTATTAGCATCACTAGAATCCGGGGAAACCCGTGAACAGTTGGCCGTCAGGCTCGGCTATCAAAGCGTCAAGTCACTCGATTCCTTTTTGCGCAGACGTGATTATGTATGGGATCGCCATCAGCACAAGTACGTCGCAAAACCGTCACCATCGGCCACTTCTGAAGATCTCCCGCAGCGTCCGCCCGAACGAGTGGCTCGCGTGTTAGCGTTGTGGAATGCGCCGGAAGCCGAGGCGCGGACGGTTGCCAAACAAGCAGGATTTGCCGATCATCGGGAAATGGCGCGATACATGGCCGCGCACCGCTACACTTGGTCAAGTGCCGAGAACACCTATGTAAGCACGCAGCAACTGGACACCTTCCCTGACACCGTCGAAGAATCAGCGGATGAGTATGCACTATCAGGGGAGATGAATGAATCTTCATGGGCCAATTACGAGTCACTACTACAGTGGCTTTCCAACCGCAAAGAAATGCTGCATTCCCTGCTCACACTCTCCAATGATCCAAAATTTTTACCGCGTTACCTCGTACCTGGGGTGCTCGTCACCAAGTCGATTCACATCAGCCACCTACTGGCACAACTCGCGCGAGATTACAGTCAGGACAAGCGCGTATCTCAGCGCGAGATTTTTGAAGTCGCATTAATCGAGTTTTTTCAACGCCACGGTTACCACGATGAAGTAAAACAACTGTTCAAATAACCACTTGATTCCGCGTCCAAGGAAGATGGCTGAAATTCAGCTATCTTCCTTTTTTGTTTTCATCATCCAATATTCATTCCTTATAAAAAGGCATTTTTAAAAAGGAATATTCTCCCTTCCAATGAATACGGCCAATTCCGAAAAGCTTTTATCTGCGCATAGTAGTGATAATAACGTGACGAAAATCCCGCTATCATGGGATTTTTTCTAAAATACAGCAGCAGTTGTAGATGTGCGAATGTTCTGCAAAATCGTTGCGAGATTCTATAACATTCCATTTTCTGTGGATAAACGACTATTCCATTTCCTTTATCATTAAGTTTTCACTGAGAGGAGGGATGTCATCCTGTGAAAATACGACCTACCAGAACTTGTCACACTCACTTGGCTATGGGGACGGAGATGATGCCAATGATTGGCGGCAACGGAGGTGGGAGCACGGTTGCACAGGGACATTAGATCGGGGATAGCAGCTAACATCGGTGACGTGTCACCGGATAGGAATTTCAAAACAGCAAGAATATAAGGGAGGATAACAAATTTTGAATAGTAAAAATTGGAACCGCGTGATAACTGGTGCTGCAGCAGTATCGCTCACGATTGGCATGATGGCCCCGATGGCGTTTGCCGCCACATCAGCGACACAGTACAACACCCGCACAATCAATGTAGGCAGCGGTTATACCGCAGTCGTAAATGGTATCGTCGCAAAAGACGTGTCAACGATGACCGAATTCCTGCCTGTTTACTATATGATGCAAGGACTCGGCAAACTCGGCTACACCGTCAACTGGAATGGCGGCACTCGCGTGCTCAACATCACCACACCAGCAGGCGTGACCGTGAACGCACCTAGTGCCACAGTGGGCACACCGGCTGCGAACCAAATGGTCATTCAATTAAACGGCACCAACGTCCAACTCGCACCACGCGTCGTCGCAAAAGATCCAGCTTCTGGTGTCATGACGACCTTTGCACCAATTTACTACCTGAACCAAGCGCTTAAATTAGCAGGTTTCACCAACACCTATAATGGCCAAAGCTGGAGCCTAACCGGGCAAGCGGCAAGCCAAAGTCAAACCGCAACGCTTAGCAATATCACCGTCAGCAATGCGACAAACGGAACTGGTACGACAACAAGCCCAGCTGTTTCACTAAATGGCACTGCCATCTCACTGAGCACCACGTTAAAAGATGCCAACGGCAATCCAATTACAAATACAGCCGTAACCTTTAATGTGTCGAATTACGGCAGTTACCCAACTGGCTATCTACCAACAGTTAAAAATGCAAGTGGGACTGTATTATCCGGCACACAACAAACGAACGCCGAACAATATACTGTGTATACAGACGCAAATGGCGTCGCCACGATTTCCATGACAGGACCATCTGGCTCTACGTATGCATACGAAGTAGTGGCTACCGCACCATATACCAACAACAACGCGGCAGTCAGCAGCCAAGCTGCATATCTAGAATATGTTGCTAATAATCAAGCAGGACTTTCACCGTTTGCGGGAGTTAGTTCCCCTTACAGTGCTGCATTAGGCCAAGCGTTACCGATCAGTTTGACGCTGCCTCCAAATGCAAGTGGTCAGCCACAAGCTAACGTGCTTGTCACACTAAAAGTAACACAAACGAATGGCTCTTCATTGTCCAACGCTGCATTTGTGAGTGCTTCAGGTGCAACGCTTGGCGCGACGATTCAAGTTACCACCAACAGCGCGGGTGTAGCCCAAGCCTATTTGAGCGATGCCAATGGCGAAACGGTAGAAGTGCAAGCGTCAGGGCTTCCAACCGGCGTCAATGTCCCAAGTGCCACGTACATTACCTTTGCCCAAACGGGTGTTCCGTCTAAGATTAACAATCTTTCGGTCAGCACCAATACACCTAACATTGGACAAAATGTGAATGTATCTGGTCAACTCCAAGACGCTGCCGGGAATCCAGTAGCAAACGGGCAGATTTTGGTCACTGCACCTAATGGCGGTTCCAATGACTTTGCGTATGTGAATGGCACCACCACGACTACCTTCCCACTTGTTGGAACCGTGGTTAGCGACGCGTTGACAAATGCCGGTTTAGCGGTGGGGACACCTGCAAACAGTTCCTACGGTGACTTGGTCACTGCCGATAGCGCTGGTAACTTTAGCTTTGTTCTGACCGATCCACGTGTGGAAACACAAGATTTCTATATTTTCCCTGTTTCCAACGGAGAAGTCACGAGTACCACCCCATTGAATGGCACCGCGGCTTCCAACAACACGAAAATTGTCTTTGGGCAGTCGACAACTCTTGCTACTCTGTCAGTCGGCGCATTTGATGCGTACGTGGCTGCCAATAGCGCGACGACAATGACTGGGCTTTCTGCTAACATTAACGGTGGTGGAGCAATTGCAGGTACACTAACTGCAAACAATGTCGCCAATGTTTATGTGGAGCCACAAAGTTCAGCCGGTCACCATACTGGTGGCGTATTGAACAGCACGTCGGAAACCTATTCATTAAGCCTAGACAACGGCGGGTTGATTTACAGCATTAACAACGTGGCATTGACGAGCCCTGCGGCGGCAGTCACGCTGTCTTACGATGGTGCAGGACATTTCACCGCCAATGGTCAAACAATCGCCGCACTTGCTGGAGCCGCTAATATTTCTGACTTCGCAGTGGGTGTCTCCAATTCGAGTGCTGGTAACACGACACTGACCATCGCGTCTGGCACCGTGTCATCGACGGCAACCGTTAACTTTGTGGGTGGAACACCAGCGCAAGCGGCCAGTTTCTCTCCTGGATCCGTGATCATGACAGGCGGCCAACAACAACAGGTCACCTTCCAAGTTCAAGATGCCGCTGGTAATCCTGTAGCGAACACCGCAACTAACGTGATGACCGATCAAGGCGCAAGCAACGGATTCTTCATCACAAAAGTCAATGGTGTGACATTGCAAGAATCAGTCAACATGGGTTCGTCAACCAATGCAAGCTATACCACAGAAGCAACGCCAATTCCGTTGGGTACAGCCCCGGCAGCCCTCGATTATAGCGTCGGCATTCCAGGAGTTGCATCTTGGACCAACGGTAGCAACTACTTCACCGTATATAGCGATGCCAGTGGCAACGTGACATTAACGCTGCAGGCAGGCGGATTAAATTATCCAACGGCTGTGACCTCCACCGTGTATACGCCAAATCCGAACAACTATGCACCGTCGGTTTCTGGCAGTGGATGGCTAGGCTTCTACAGCAACGGTAATGGCGATTCCAATGTTCCGTTGTATGTAGTAACGTCAGCAGGAGCACCAACGAGTGCCTATACCGGAACGATTACCCCAACGGGTGGCAGTGCGGATAGCTTCAGCGGTTCCTTGCTCGGCCAAATCAACTGGTAATCCCATTCAATTAACAACGAACGAGCTCCATGAGTGCTTATGCACTCATGGAGCTTTTTTGTGCGCCCGGCACAAATTTTTTGTTCAGAATTTGCATTTAGGGGACAATATCATCATGAAAAATAGTGATCAAATTAACACATGGATACAACAACATAAGTTCGATAACGCCCGCGCCGCCCTGCTCAACAGTGTAAGAACGGCACCACGCGATGCAGCGTCATGGGAGCTACTTTCCCAACTCATGGCGCAGATGGATATTGGCGCGACCGCTAGGCACTGTTTTGTTCGCTTTGCATTACTCCAACCTCTAAAGGGCGGATCACTTCAAGAACAACCAGCGGTTCTTCATGCTCTTTCCGACCAAGTAGATGACGAAGTGGAAGACTGCCTACTCGTGCCGAAAAAATCAGTCGGCGTGGCGATGATTGTGAAAAACGCCAGTCGTACGATCGTTCGATCATTGACCGCGCTCCTGCCTGCGGTCGACCAGATTGTGATCGTGGATACGGGCTCCACCGATGACACCGTTGCTATGGTGCGATCACTTAACATCGACGTTCGCCAGTATGAATGGAAAGACGATTTTGCAGATTCGCGAAATCATGCTTTGTCCTTTCTCAAAACTGATTGGGCGCTATCGATTGACAGTGATGAAATTCTTGATCAAGAGGACATTGATTCGGTACGAACAGTGGTCGGTTTATTCGATGATCTTCCTGGATCGTTCGCGTTGCAACTTTTTCAAATGAATCAGATCGGCGACATGGTGTCCCCCCGCCTGGAAACCCGTATGTTCCCCACAGAGAGAGGAATACGTTGGTTTCGCCCCATTCATGAACAGTTGGTCACGTACACGGGCGAAAAGATCCCGGCATACCCTGTACGAATTCGTGTGTTCCATGACGGGTACGATCCACGGGTGGTGGATACGAAACAAAAGTATCGCCGCAACGTGATTATTTTAACTCGCCATATTGAGCAGGTGCCAAATGATGCGGTATCGCACGCTTTTTTAGGCAGAGAACACTTGCTGCTTGACCATCCTGACGAGGCCATCAAACATTTACAGACGGCTAAGGAGTTATTCGCCAAGGATGCTTCTTTACCAAAAGAAGCTTTGCTAGAAGTGGAGCGAAATTTAGTGTTGGCTTATGAGAAAATGGGGAATTACGAGCTTTCCTTGCACTTGGCCGAACAAATGACCACGGCATTTCCCAAATCGGTGGACGCTTGGTATCTAAGTGGTTATTATCATTTACGCGATGCATCCATTTCCTTACAAAGTGCCATTTCAGATCTCCAGCATGCGATGGCACTCGCTCACCAGGGACAGCATATGGCCGACCCGACAGTGGGGCAATTTAAAGCTTTGCTGCATTTGGCCGATGCCACACGGTTAAGTGGTGACTGGATAGAAGCTAGAAAATTGTACGAACAGGTACTGGCGCAGATTCCTGATTTTTCAGAAGTGCTGGCCATCTTGCAGAAAATGGAGCAACAAGCGCAGGCATATATCACATAACCGTCCCTGCGCGCACTAGTGTACCCGCGAAAGATAGATTGGTAATTACCAGACTGATCAGAACCAGTGCTGTACTAGATCGACCACCCATGGTGCCACCAGCACCGTCGTACATCCTGCAAGCACCATCGACAAACTGGCAATCGTTCCCTCCGCTTCCCCCCACTTGAAGGCGGCGGCGGTCCCAATCCCATGAGCCCCTACGCCCAGCATGGTTCCCTTGCCAATCGGAGTTTTGACGTTGAGGATCGTTGCCAACCATGGCCCGATCACCGAACCAAAAACCCCCGTGATTATCACGAACGTGGCCGTCCACACAGGGATGCCCCCCAGCATCGAAGATACGTCCATCGCCAGTGGTGTGGTGATGGAGCGTGGCACAAGACTGAGCGTGAGCCGATGTTGCAATCCCAGCACCATAGACAAGCTCAAGTTCGAGAGCAGTGCCACTAAGATGCCACTAGACAAACTCGCGATCAGAGGCCCCGCATATTTTTTAATGGTAGCGCGGTGTAGGTACAACGGCACAGCGAACGCCACGGTAGCAGGTTGCAAAAAAACAGTCAGAATGTCCGTATCGGCATAATAGTGCGTATACGGTATACGCGAAAACAGCAAACCAAGCACCAAGATGAGTGGGGTGATCATAATGGGAGCCAGCCAAATCTTCGGAAAGCGCCGGTGCAACTTTTGACTGCCAAGAAAGGCTAGAATGGTCGCTGTAGTCATACTGATGCCAGGTACAAGGTAACCATTCATACGCTGTCCCGCATTTCTCGCGCACGCATCGACCATTCTGCAACAAGTCCCGTGACAATCATGACCAGCACCGTACTAGCGGCAATCACCAGCGCGATCCGCCAACCGTCCGTGCGCAACATGTTGCCAAGTTGCAACACGCCTACCGCGGAAGGAACGAAGAATAATAACAATTGTGCGATCAAAAAATTAGCACCCTGCTGTACGAAACGCACAGGGATGACGTGAAGATGCAAAAGCAACAACAGCCCACCAAGCGCCAACAGGCTTCCCGGCAAGGGCAGATGCAAAAGGTACTGAACTTCATTGCCAATGAGGCAAAGTAGCCAGATGAACACCACTTGCAGCGCGATGATGCCCCCTCGCGTGACGACTCTGAGTAACTTGTGTTTCATGCACCGCGCTCCTGTCCTTTACACAAATAATTGACGAACATTTATACTTCATAACGTTCAGGCAACAATGATGATGGATTCGTAAAATTCAAAATATATCGCCCCCTGTTTCAACGAAAAATTGTTTGTACCCCCATAACTTATACTGCGCTCCCCACAAACCTAATTTAACGTTCGAGCCATCTGTTCCAGCTCGCCTATCGATAACCCTGTTATTTGCGAAACTAATGACAATGCCATCCCCTGCGTCATCATCCGTTGCGCCATTTCTCGTAGGTTTTTTTCTTTCCCTTCCTCTTGCGCACGCTTGACCGTTTGCTCCATTGCTAATCGTTCTTGCTCTATCTCGATTTCTTTGTGCTCTATCTCGATTTCTTTGTGCTCAATCTCGATTTCTTTGTGCTCTATCTCGATTTGTTTTTTCTCCAGTTCTTCTTGTTTTTGCTCCACGTCCAATCTTTGTTGCTCCATGTCCAATCTTTGTTGCTCCAACGTTGACTCGCGCAGTTCAATCGACCTCGCTCTGGACATCTCATCGAGCACCACTTTACGTCGTTGCTAGATCG
>JAJZCJ010000124.1 GCA_021846145.1 Bacillota bacterium | reverse complement strand
TGTTTACGCTCGCATTGGATGACACCATTGGCGGCTTAGTTGCTATGGATCCCTGTCGGTAAAGAGTCTATTTCCACTCGAAGCGTAGCGCAGAGCGGAAATAGACTCTTTCAACAATAACTTGTATCAGTGAACGGTGTGTACACAATTGAATAATAGAGGAGTTTTGTCGAAGAATGTAGAAAACGCCACGGGAGTCGGGTAGATTCCAAGTGGCGTTTTCATTTGGCTGGATCACGGATGTATGGGTTTGTCGGCCTTCATCCGTTTCCAAATCGACTGCCCAAAGGCAGAATACTTATGCCCATCGTAGGCTACGTTGGTGTCCACGTCAATAGCAATGAACCCGGTCAGTTGCGCAACGTATATGAGGAGTATATTGCTTCGCTGCATCCCACGGATCAGCCTTGTATTCACTGCTTCTATTTTCTGACGCATGGACATGGTTACTATCCTCGAACCATCCACTTTGAGTACTGTAGTGAATCTTTTCGTGTCCACCGTCGCCATTGTCCAGTCTGTAAAAAGACGTTTGGCCTCCTTCCTGAAATCCTGGCTCCCTACCAACGCGTGGCGATTGCCGTCCAAGAGACTGTGACGAGGCAACTGGCCAGCGGCATGAGTTATGCAAATGTGGTGGGGACAATCCCATCTCCACTCGGTCCTCTTTCTACGCAGACACTCAAACGTTGGTATGGTAGAGCCACCGCGCAGATCTCGGACATCTCTGCTAGGTTCGCTGCCCTCGTGTTTTCACAACAACCAGACACCCGTCTGCCGACCATCCCAACAACGGTCCGTGACCGTTCAGTCTGCCTCTTCTATGTACTTGGTGAAAAGTGGGAGGCTTCTGTCGAGTCTTGTACCAGCTCGATTTGGAATACGCTACGTATCGCCATTTGTCTATTCGCCCCATCGGTGTCGGTAAACAGGGTGTCGTATGGTCTGTCCCTTGACCTTCCGCCGTAACCCAAGCCGTTTATCCCACACAAAGTGATCTCTAGTGTGAATGACGCGACACCTCGACAATGGGGTTATCCCAAAAAGTTGAGGAGAGATTTCATGAATGAAGAAGAGCGAAGGCAAATCGCACTGTTCCGCTATGAACTCATTGCGATGCTTCTCCAAAGTCGTGACCGTGGTACATTGCAAGCACAGCTGGAACAGGCAGCAAAGCGTGTCATGCAAGTTCCGGGTGGTGCACAAAGGCGCTTCTCGATTCGCACACTGGAACGCTACGTGGCCCTTTACCGCAAAGGGGGACTCGACGCCCTGTATCCACAAGCACGCGACGACCGTCACCGTCCGCGTGCTAACCCTCAAGCGGTGATTGACCGAGCAATGGCATTGCGTAAAGAGCAACCGGCACGCACCGTGGAGCAACTCATTACCATGCTCGAAACGGAGGGCATGGTGCCACCCGGCGTCCTCAGGCGCAGCACACTGTCCGCGCATTTGCGCAAAGCGGGGATGGAGCGCGCCAAAGCCATTCGTAAACAGCAAACCTGGCAGCGCTATACGGCGACCCGGGTGCATGAAGTCTGGCAGAGCGATGTGTGTGATTCGCTGCGCGTCCCAGACCCTCAAACGAATGGGCAAATGCGCGTGGCTCGTCTGTTCGCCGTACTTGACGACAAGAGCCGCTATGTCTGCCAGGCCTCGTATTTTTTTCGGGAGAACCTGCCGACATTGGAAGAAACGCTGAAGCAATCCATTGCAAAATTTGGAACACCAGAGATTTTTTACTGCGACAATGGTCCTGTCTTTCAGGCCACTCACCTGACGGAAATAGCGGCACGCTTACAGTTCGTCGTGAAACACTCGAAGCCGTATTTGCCCCAAGGGCGCGGAAAATTGGAAAAGTGGTTCGGTTACGTGGAACGTGCATTCCGTCCGGAAGCAGAGTTGGGCGTACGACAAGGTAAAATTGCGAATCTCGAGGATTTAAACGGGTATTTCCAAGCTTGGCTTGAGCAGTGTTACCACCAGCGTGTACACAGCACACTGAAGAAGCGGCCTGCCCAAGTCGTACAGGAAGATGGCCCACTGCGACGGGTAGATCCACTCGTTCTACAACAAGCATTTTTACGGTCTGCCGAAGCGAAAGTGGACAAAACCGCCTGTATTTCGGTACAAGGGAACACATATGAAGTGGAGCCCGCGCTTGTCCGTTGTAAGGTGGAGATACGCTACGACCCCTATGATTTGCGTGACATTCAAGTGTGGTATGAGGGGAAGCGATACGCAGATGCGATCCCCTTGCAGATACGCCGACATACAGACAAGAAGATGGCGAAAGACCAGATTCCAGATAAAACAGCGCCTGAAGAAACAGGGAGTTCATTTTTAGACACCCTCAAGGCGCAAGACGAGGCCCTCCGCAAAAGTCGGGCACGACCCACGTCGTACAGTCAGAAAAAAAGGCGAGGTGTTGAACCATGATAGCCACCCACTTTGGATGGGCGTGGGAACCATTTAACCGTGAGATTCCTGTAGAATCTCTTGTGGACTTCCATGCCCACAGTGAAGTGACGGCACGCCTTTTGTATGCGGCTGAACACCGGCAAGTGGCACTCGTCACGGGGGATACCGGCATGGGCAAGACGACAGCAGTGCGGGCCGCAATGCACCGATTGGACGCTGCGCGTTACCGACCAATCTACGTGGCCACCGCAGGGCTGACCTCGCAGACATTGGTGCGCATCTTACTGGAACGATTGCACATTGAGCCCCGCTTTCGCTATACCGAAAACCACGTGCTCGTACAACAGGCGCTTGAGGACAGCTATGCAGCCGGGCAGCAAGTGGTGATTGTCATCGACGAAGCACACGATCTGTTGCCCCAGCTACTCGGGCATCTGCGATTCTTGCTCAATTTTCGCACCGATTCCTTCTCGCCGCTGTCGCTCTGGTTGGTGGGTCAAACGGAACTTCGCGAGACATTACGACTACGGGTACTGGCCCCATTGTCTCAGCGCATTGAGATGCGCTACGCGATGACGCCAATGACCGTAGAAGAGCTGTCGTTTTATATGAAGGAACAATTGCGTCACGTGGGGGAAGAACGGATGGTGTTTGCGGCAGATGCAGTGGCACAGATCGCAAGACTTAGCAAGGGCGTGCCACGCGTCGTGAACAGTCTGTGCAGGGCGGCCTTGCTCAATGTAGCTCTGCAGGGGGAACAGGTTGTGGGCGTCACCAATGTGGAGAGTGCTTGGCTGGAGGTAAGCGGATGAAACGGTTTGGAAAGCTTCTTTACGACGAGGATATTGAACACTGGCGATTCGAGGATCGCCACGGCGCGTGGTGGTTACACAGTGGAGACACGGTGGCCTTTCATCTGGGAGACCGTTACGTGCAAGGACGAATCGAGCACGCTGAAAACTGGTATGTCTTACTCGGGGATGCACGGCTCAGCCTATGGCACAAGGGAACTTATGCCGTGCGCATGGAGAAATAACTGGAATAATTGTGGAGTCTGTCTGAAGTTGGGCAGGCTCCTTTTCCGCCACTTTCGCTAGAGTACGCCATGAATTCCAGATGACAATGACAGTGGGAAAAGCGCCGCCAAACAATGCAAGCAGCAACACCCCGATAGCTCAAGAAGACCCCGAAGAAGACAACGGTTTCCAAGTGTACGTTATTGATTGTTGACTCTGGTTTGTCGAAATTGACGTTAGTTGCAATGGGGTGGTAGTAAGGAATATCGGTGAAGCATTAACAGATCCATAGAGGATATCCTTTACCAGGCGTTTGTTGTCATTATTGTTTTGTTGACTTGTGGCAACCCCGACCATTGTTGCAGGACTCATTACCCAAGACGTACTAGGTGTTGAAAGTTCATATAAATAAAAATGTCCATTCGGTACAAGCCTCCATAATACCCCTAACTGTTTCTTTGCTAGAGTAGTCGTAATTTCCTTCCAAGAAGACTGTGTTGTCCAGTATGTGAAATCAGGTGTTCTGGATTTGGTTGCCGTATAAATTGTCCATTGAAATACTGTATCACTATCTTTAATGTAGTGGTCTGCGTTGACTTCCCATTTTGCTCCTGTGTTTACTGAGTACGCTTTCCAATAGGGATCATAATTGAAATTAGCCCCACATCCAGTCAGCGCAATAAGAACGATGGCACAAATTGAACCGAACAGATATTTATTCAATCAAATCCCCCCCTCTTATCAGACGTCTATAAACAGTATTCGGCTCAATCGTTGCATGCCCTTTTGTGTATTCCTTTAATTGAAAACAGAAATCTTTGCAATCTGTCGCACAAACCCTCGTATGTGCAAGAAATGTGACTAATCCCCATTTCGAAGTTTGGAAAATATGAAAACAGCCAGAACTGTTATCCCAATCCATAGCACATCACCTACCAAACTAGTACTGGAGCCGTTGCTTCGAATGGTAATGGCGGGGTTGAGTTCCTCAGCGTGAAACCAATACCCTATGAAATACAGAAGAAAGTAGGATGCCCACATAGTCACGATGCCGATTCTCTTGATTTTTACGTGAAACGAAGGTGTGAAAAGATAAACAAACACACTACTTATCAATTTATCAATAATACGGAAACGTTGAATCCCCAACTTACCCATGACATACTTTCTCCACTCCTCTTTACCACTACTGAATTTTCTTGTCCGTTAGTTGAACAAAGGAGCCGATGCAATCTGTAGCACAAGCAGTGAAATGCGTTTTCTCGTCCCGTATACACCTAAATCCGCCACCTGCGTCAACTTCCGAACGAACAAGCAGTAATCCCATAAGTTGCTCCCACGAAGGATCAATTTATGGCTTCGACTTTTCGTTTAACTCCAATAGGCTATACACATTTCATTTAGAAACACATCCCTTACTTTTCATTATAGCGAATACAAGAAAATGGGAACAGCAAAAAAAAACGCCGTAACCCGTTGCGCCACCAGTGATTTCAACGTTTTATTTAAAAATACATAATATCCTCATGTTTCTTTAATATGATTAAATTGCGTAATACAATTATTCCTATTTTATTGTGCCTTTTGCTGAGGAAAAATCATTAAACGAATGGTTAACAGATTACTGAATCCTATATAGGTTAAATATCTCTGTCTTCCCGTCCCAGGTTACAGAGACCTTAGCTTTTTGAGTATTTACGATGAATTGGGGTTCTGAGGAATCAAAAGAATTAGACCACCATTTCATATATCCCAATGGTCCATTCAAACTAAACTTCCCCGTATCTGATTGTACGGTGTATCGAAAGTCATTATGTATTGTAATTCCTACTCCATTAGGTTTTAAAATAACATCTCCAACCTTTCCTGTATTAAATGACTTGTTGCCTATCTGTTCGTAAGCATATCCCATGATCCAATGGGTACTTTGTCCCTTATAAAACCTGTAGTTTTCAACTTTAAGGTTGTACTTTGCTTTTGTGAAATTAATCTGTTCCGTTTGTTGTTTACCACTACCATACTCGGTCCACTTGATTTTCAAATTTAGTGAATCTAATCCGCTTGGAGCAGAGATGTCATCGTACTCGCCAATTAGTGTTCCTGGATAGACAGTGCTATTCCCCTCAGTACTAGTCTCCGATCCATTCATCTCCATAGTGATATTGTTTTGAATTGGAGATTTACCAATATAATAGGACAAGATGTTATACCGACCAGGTTCCAATAGTGAGGGAGTAGCTATTACTCGAAAATTAGGTGTTACTACCTCAAGTGGGTTGCCAGGATGGACACTTGAAGGAATTAATGCAGATTTGCCTTGTGTGGCAGTTGTTTTTTGCCGAGGATTACTAACCGTTTTATTCATCAAGGATTGTTGGAATGTACATCCATACAAGAAAAATATAGAAATAAGAATAGTAGCACCCATTGACACTCGCTTAAACCTTCTGATTTCGATCTCCACCTTTCATCACTAAGAAGAGCTACCACATTTATGTTCTTTGAACTTCTGCTCTTATTAACGATAACTGCCCGTTAGTCCAATAGGGATGCCAACTCCTTATGTCGTATTAGCCCCCGTTAGCTGAAGAATCCTACTTATTTAAGAAGTTGGTTAACGAAGCCTGACTATGAAGTATACGACTTAAGTCACCATACTTTTGTTGAACATCAGTTCGAGTGAATGTATAAGTTTTCTTACCGACATCTTGGACATTAAAGTGTACAACGTCAACATTCTGTACAAGTGAAAACAACACGGAGGCATTTCGTTCCAAAAGTTCATCGGGATGTTTTACATTCCAAAAATCATAATAATTTTTTAAATTTGACTGATTCGCTTGATAATTAACTGTTATTCCGTAAGGTTTCTGCCCCGTTTCCAAACTGAAACTTGCCATATAATCATGAGCAGGTAACACTGACAGGATATTTCCTACTGCACTGTTATTTCCTACATAAGAATCTTTGTATTTTAATAAATCCGCAAGGTGATACGGACTGATCGTACTTTGAATCGCCACTTCATTGTTATTGCATCCAACCAAACTAAGGCTTAAGATAAGTATTACAGGTATTGCCAATATTTTTAATTTCACCAATTCACATCCCCTTGGCAATGCTTCTGAGGAACCACTCCCCATCCCGTAATTATACAACAATCGGATTGCTGTCATATGGGACTAACCAGCCCATTTGTGCAATAAGAATCCCAATTCATTATGTCGTATAAGCCCTCAATAGTTCAAGAAAACCAGAGGGGAATTATCGTGGTTTTGTTGCATGCCAAATCGTCCATCGATCTTTTTCGACGAGTTCGCTAAAATCGTTTAACCGCTCTTCGATAAATGAAACCAGTGATTCAATTTCACTATCGTTAAGTTCGTGTAAAATCGACCTGCCTTTTCGTTGTCGAATTTCTTCAAGGAGTTCTCCCTTAGATGGATGAACTCTTCTTGTTTCCCATACAGTGATTGACTCGGCATATTCGAATCCAACGACGGCTAATTCATTCAAAACTTCTTCATCTGTTCTACGACGACCAGACTCTACATCCAAAAGTTGTGGGAAGCATTCGAAGAAGTATCCCCGAATATGCTCATGTGAACCTGGGAACGAAATATCATCGGGTGTACGGTCTTGGATAATTATCGTGCCACCAGGTTTTAAGATTCGCATTGACTCTTGGAGACACGAATGAATATCTGCCAAGTGATGAATCAAAGCTCGTTCAAACACAACATCGACTGAATTCTTGGTTAGCCCCGTGTTTGTCGCATCTCCGATTAGAAACGAAACACTTGACAAATCAGAACAATTTTCTTCCGCTACCGAAATCATGTTTGGTGAGCTGTCTACACCGATGACTTCTCTTGCTCCTAATGCAAGCCAAGCCCTTGAATAAATTCCACCTCCGCATCCGACATCAGCAATCTGAAGACCGTTAGGATCATCTAGAGACAAAATTGCTTTAGTCCAGGATTCATCAGCAGTCCTGCCAGTATAGGTGAACTTGTTCCTTTCATCATTGAAATTAATTGGCATCTCGGCACCCCCTATTACTAATCGATTTTGAAACCAGTATAAGAATCGATAATACCGTCATAAATAATTGGAATGTAGGCATCAACTAATTGAATTTACCTTTAGTTGAACAAAGGAGACAATGTTCTGTCGTATACCTCCTACTTGCAATAGAATATTTGCCCCGTTTCAATTGCTGTAATATTATTGGATCTTGCCTTCCTTCACTAATCCCGCCTCGGCAATTTCAATACGGACTTTGTTGACTTGTCCTAAAGGAACTTCGAGTGTTGAACCGATAATTTTATACATAACCTTCACTTGGTGAAGGTTATGTTCCACTTTACTAAGCGTTTTACCGTTCTCACCATTGAGTAGTACCACGTATTTTATTCTATTGACTGTTTGTTGTTCCGCACGCACAAGTACCCACATGCTCAACAAAATGATACAAATCATTCCGACCAGAATAACAATAACAAGGTTTCTCCGCTTTAGCCCTAGCAACATGTTAACCACCACCTACATGAAATTGTTGCACTAAAAATAGTTGAGTACAAAATGCCACGCATTCCACTTAAATAGCAGTTTCAGAAACCTGCGTTTCACTATGAACTCCCTTCGTAAAAATACGAATGATCTCTGCCCCCATAATGCCAATGGCATATATAACAATCCCATTCCCCAAAAAAGGAAAGTTGATATGTGTCATCCAATTTGGAATGCCATAGAACCAAGGTTGCCAATCCAACAGAAAGTGCAAAAATGCTACCCATGTAATTGAAGCACTTCTCCAAGCGATAACAGATAAAACGACAGCGAATACCAAATCATCAGCAATGTGCAATAGCCAACCTGTCGTAAATATCTGTTGCCTATCAATGATCATCACCTCAGCCCAATGCGACAACGCAAACATAATAGACACAATAATGATTGCCCAAACGATACCAAACCGTTCCTTGAATACTCTTGTTAAGACACCCCTGTATGACCATTCTTCGAATAGTCCGACACCGATAAAGGTCGCACCCATAATTAAATGTGATGCCACCAGATATTCATATGTAAGCTGAGGTACAATTAGAAAATATGTGCCAATGATAAGAATGGTTAGCACTACCCAACGATAACGATTCGAAGAACGTGTATTGATTATTGGCGTTTTAACATACGGCTTCACGACGAAAATATAAAGACCTACAGGCAGTACCACTTCGCCTAAATTCGTTCCCAGAAAAGAACCTAATGCAATCCAAAACTGAGAATAAGAATTGTCAAACACTTGTACCAAATTACGACCTATATATCCAAGCCACAGAGGTGTCCATGCTAATGTAATGAGAATCCAAATCACCGTGGCAATCACAAGTGGTCGATAAGTTCGTTTATTCAAATAGCAATCTCCTTTTTAACACCTAAATTTATCCACAAAACGGTTATGAACTTATGTTACGTGATTTATT
>JAJZCJ010000123.1 GCA_021846145.1 Bacillota bacterium | reverse complement strand
CATAATACTTTGCTGACGCAATGTCAATACCCATGATTGATGACAATGCCCACATCAGACTGGATGGTCATCCCATCTATGGACAACCCCTCAATAGGCATTTCCGGAAGCACATTTACCAAAAGTGCTGTCTGTGCCCTTACACACTGTACGTCACGTATTGATATATCACGAAAGATTGGTGTTCCCTCTGACAACTCTTCCCCTGCATCTAACGACTGTCCTGTATTCTCCGATCCATCATAAAACATATGAATTGAGACAGCCTCCTTTACAATGTCAATCATACGAATACGTTCGATCACGATGTTTTCAATGATACCACCTCGACCACGCGCACTCTTGAATCGCAGCCCAACATCCGTGCCAATAAACGTACAATCCGATACATGAATATCGTGAATGCCACCTGACATTTCACTTCCCACCACAAACCCGCCATGTCCGTGAAAGACGGTGCATCCGCGAATAGACATATACGCACTCTGCCTCCCCAAAGCCCTTCCAGCCTCATTTTTTCCGGATTTCAAACATATCGCGTCATCCCCCACATCAAATGCACTGTTTTCAAGTTGAACATAGGTGCAAGAGTCGAGATCTATTCCATCACCATTTTGCGCGTACCAAGGATTACGTACTGCAATATGACGGATCGTAATATGCTCAGATAGAAAAAGATGCAGGCACCATGCTGGTGAATTTTGAAATGTGGGGCCGTCCATGAGAATACGTTTGCAGCTTTGAAAACGTACAAGAGTTGGCCGTAAAAAATCGCGTGCAGGTTCAAATAATTTAGGATCCAATACGCCTTCTGCGTACAATTGCTGCGCAAGCTCAGCACCGTGCAGCGCGTTGATTGTCGGCCACCAGATGGCCTCATTGTCACTCTCCTTTACGATCCCACCCGACGACAAAAGGCGTTGCCATTGGTTCTGTGTCATTTTGCTTTGTTTAACCGGCCTCCATGCGTCCCCAGCTCCGTCAAAAATTCCATCTCCAGTAATCGCAACGTCTTCTAACTCCTCACCATTAATCGGAGCTTGGCAACGTATAGTCGAGATGCCTTCATAATTTGAATGAACTAAAGGATAATCGTCAAAATTCCTACTAAATAACACCAAGGCACCAGCCTCTAAGTGTAAATCGATTCGGCTTCGCAATGATATTGGCCCAGTTAGCCAAATACCAGCTGGAATAACAATCCTACCTCCACCGGCTTTTGCGCAGTCATCGATCGTTTTCTGGATGACAGCAGTATTCAAGAATGTCCCATCACCAATCGCGCCATAATTTATGATATTAAATGTTACACTTGGAATATCAGGTTGCATCGTTTCCCAATTTGATTTAGTGTGCATAAATAACATCACTCCTATTTATCTGATTTTTCCATGTAAAGCGACGCTTTAATGAACGCAAAGATTCCCTTTGGATCATCCTCCACCACCGGTTCTGAGAGATAATAGCGCAACGAACCGTCTCGATACGGATTGCCACCTAGGCCAGCCACAGAATTACAGTTTTTAAGATGAATGGTGTCAGTTGATTTTTCCGTCCGTATCCCGTAACTCATCAGACCTTGATAGGCCCACTTTGCATGACCCAACATAGATGTGGGAAGAACACCCATGCCGACTCCTTTAGCGATTGCATAGACAAACATAGAGGAACAGGAAGATTCGTCATAGTTATTCACAGCAGCAGGCTGATCAAGTACCTGTAGCCATAGGCCAGTGTCCTTCTGTTGCACCTTAATGACGTGATCAGACAGTTCATTTAGCATGCGTTGAAGAAGATGGTGGCCATAGTGACCTAGCGGTAAATATTCCAGCACATCAACTATTGCCATCATGAACCATCCCATTGCTCTCCCCCAAGCATAAGGAGAGCGCCCCGTAACCGAATCAGACCAACGTTGTATACATGATTCATCCCAGCCATGAACAAGCAATCCAGTATGCGGATCTTTTGTGTGTTCATAAATCAACTGCATTTGATCGACTACCAGGTCAACCCATGCACGAGACTCAAATACATGAGCGTATTGAGCCAAAAACGGAGCGTACATATAGATGCCATCAAGCCACATTTGATTTGGATAAATTTTCTTATGCCAAAATCCGCCACTAATTGTCCTCGGTTGTGACTGGATTTGTAATACCAGCGTGTTTATCGCATGGTGAAAACGCTGATCATTGGTGATCTTAAAAACATCGAACAACATCTGCCCTTCGCGAATGGAATCGAGGTTATATTCCTTCAGATAATAACCCTGTATCACTCCCTCCTGACTAATCAAAGCAGTTGCACAATCACAAACAAATCTCAAATAGCAATTTTCCCCAGTCATTTTCCAGACATCTAATAACGCACTGAGTATACAGCCATTTTCATAATTCCATCGCAAAAACAGTGGGGATCGCTCTCGATCCATATTAGCCTGATCTATTATTTGATCCGCAAATCGCCGCCACATGCTCGTATCTTTCACCACCGTTTCCTTTCACAGGCCTTAAATGGACAAGTCCTCATACAAAAGCAAATCCAGCCGCCATTAGGCCTAACCCGGCTATCACAAGAAATCCCCCTCTTAGACCGATCCATGCATATAATATTCCCACGATCAAGGGTCCACCCACAATACCAATTGAATACATGGACTGATAAAATCCCATTGCGGTTGCGCGGCGGCTTGTGTCCACCGATTGCAACGCCAAACTCATTAACATGGGAGCGGATAATCCCTGGCCGAAACTACTCAACACTTGGCAAAGTACCAATTCCCCCAAATCATGAGTTAACACGGTCATGGCGGTGAATAACGCCGCTACAACAAAACCAACCGCTATCACCCGAGTAATTCTCATCCATCGAACAAACCAGACACCGCTGATATATGCCGCTAGTACATTGCTAAGTATCGACCCGAACATCAGCATACTGAGCCCAGCACCTGTCACACCAATGCGTTCTGCATACAGGGGAATAAACCCATACAAAGTCGAAAACGTGATAGCCTGAAGCACGATGCCAAGCAGAGATGAAAAAAGCAACGATTTATAACGACCAATCCGCCACACTTCGCTGATTTTTATAGTAGAGGCTACCGATAATGGGTGCGGCACCTCTTCTTTAATTAACCACGCGCTGATAATTGCGACCACGCCCCCTAATGCTCCTACATAATAGGGCATGTTCCACCCACTAAATTGAACTAGTATACCCGCCAACGCTGTGGCAGCCATCTGTCCCATACTCGCGTATACTTTTAACAATCCCATAGCACGAGGCAACTGATCAGTTGGAAAATATGCGGCATACAGTACACTAAATACTACCCAGCCACTTGCAGCGACTCCTGCAAGTGAACGCAGAAAAAAAATAACCCATAGATTGCTGGTAAACGTCATTAACAGAGTACTGATCGTCGCAATAACAATGCTCAACACAACAAATAGCTTGCGCTTTCTGATGCGGTCAGACCATACACCCAGTGGTACACGAAACAAAAATTGAGTTATTCCATAACTTCCCACTATGAGTCCTGACATAAATAAAGAACTACCCAATAATTTTAAATGCGGTGTGAACACAGGGACATACGTATACAACGAAAACCAATAAAACATTGTACTTATTGGAAACAGCACCTGGTGCATCCGCCTCGTCATCGCTGTTCTGATAGATCGCCTACCTGCGAGATCCCATTATGGTAAAATGTAATATCCCTGTTCACACGATTCAAAACAGCTACCTCATCGTGATATTCCATAAATCGCCTGACAATTTCTCTACTGATGACACTGGTGCCGTCAAATGCCGAAATTTTCAAAACATTCCCCTCCCGCATGTAGTTTCCTACCAGATTACTATATCTCAGCCCACTTGAAATAACAACGTTGTTATTTCCCCTTGCCTTTTTAATGAAGCGCGTTATATGCTACTAATACTATCAGTCTGCATATAAAGGCGGCTCACAGAATGAAGACATGGAAAAGAAATTTATTTTTTTTATGGATAGGAACATTTATTACCGCATCTAGTTTTTCTATGGTCATTCCCTTTTTACCTATTTTTCTATTGCAAATCGGCGTTCACCAACACGTGGCGGTCTGGTCAGGCTCTCTCTACAGTGCTTCTTATTTGGCTGGCGCTATATCCGCTCCCTTTTGGGGTAACATGGCAGATCGCTATGGACGCAAACCGATGATTATCCGCGCAGGTTTTGTTCTTGTTTTTGTTTATACAATGACCGCTTTTGTCACCACCCCCGTCGAACTTTTGATCCTTCGCATTATCCAAGGACTTTTATCCGGGTATATACCAGGTGCCATCGCACTCGTTGCGACCAATACGCCTGAAGATCAAGTAGGATATGCCTTGTCGATGATTTCGGCCGCTAGTGCAACTGGCACTATTTTCGGTCCCTTGATCGGAGGTATAATCGCTCACTTATCAAGCAACCGCATTGCATTTGCAACCGCTGGGATTTTGGTTCTTATTTCAACCATTCTCGTGATTTTCTGGGTGAAAGAAGACCCTTTCTTGAAATCAGATCATCGATCATCGATGCTCGACACGTTCAAGCAAGCTCTAAACAATCGTCCTTTAACAGCCGCATTAATATTGAACATGTTTACCTCACTGTCAATCATGACTATTGAACCAGTTATTACACTATATATCACACAATTGATCCATTCGATAACCGATGCTTCCCTGATAGCCGGCATTGTATTTTCATTATCTGGAATCGCAAGTGCGGTTTTCGCACCCCTGTGGGGACGTGCAGCAGATCGCTATGGATTCACCACCATTCTTGTTATAGGTTTGTTTGGCGGCTCGCTATGGACATTCATGCAACTTCCATTCCAAAATATTTGGTGGTTTGCTTCTATTCGTTTTTTATACGGTGCCTTTTTCAGTGCTGTGTTTCCTGCCATCAATGGACTAGTCTTTCAATCGACAAATCCATCCTTTCGAGGACGAGCCTTTGGTCTCAATCAAACAGCCAATCAGTTGGGTAGCATGTTGGGGCCAGTACTTGGAGGAACAGTTACGGAAGCGACCTCTATACATGGTCTCTTTTGGGTAACGGGGACTTTTCTCACCTCCGTCGCCGTGATCAGTACTTGGCGACTAAGGTCTTCCATAGGACTCACTAAATCAAAGGTATAATCAACGTTGACTTTTATACATCACCCTTGATCATTTGCATCGGTGGCATAATGATTCGTTGCTCAAGTGAATATTCGTCACACAACATTCTTCCTTGATCGATCACTTCGTTAATGATGTCTTCCCTTGCCTTCCAAGGAACCATGGATAATTCTTCTTGCATCCATCCGACACCTCGAATTAAATGATTGGTTGCCATTTCTGCATCTTTAAAGAAAGCAATATAATTAACAAGATTTTCGGAAACATTCATAAAGCCAGCTTGTTTAAAATCGTCCATTATCTCAGTTGAGTATTTTAAGTAATCTTTTGGGGTTTCATTTTTTCGGTACTGTGCTAGCTTAAACATGGGTACAAACCATTCCTTGATCAATTGGAACTGATTCATATCAAATTTCAATGGATGTAAACTAGCGAAAACTCCATTTGCTCTCAACACCCTTTTTATTTCCATCAGCGCGCGTGGAAGATCCATAAAATGAAGCGAATTAAACGCGATAACGGCGTCAAACGACTCATTTTCAAAAGGAATTTTCTCCGCACTAGCCTGTTGAAATGCCACCCAACTGGTTTGTAATTGCGCTTTTCGTTGGTTGGCTCTAAAAATCATCCCCATCGAGGGATCGATGGCAATGACCTGCCCCATTGCCCCGACTCGTTCTGCTAGTCCGGCATCAAACGTCGATACCCCATCAGCACAACCAAGCTCCAACACACGCATCCCCGGTTGTATTCCCGACCACTCTAGAAAATCTTTTCTGATCTGCATCATATCTGGCCAGAATTCATTCGCCACTTGCGCGTAGTATCGATATAAACTGAAATTATGAATTTGTAATTGCCTCACGCGATGGATGAGATAGCCACACTCGTCCAGTATTTTCATGGTTGAGAAATAAAATGCTTGCCCTTTATCTGTGATGGTGACATAACGACGCTGATCCGCTATTACGATCTGATATTGTCCTTGAAATACTCCCCAGAGCAAATCGTCACTCAGGGAGTAATCCACCCATGGTCGATGCCAACTTCCTAAATTGAAAATTTGTTCCGGAATCTGCCTGTAATAGTGAAGCGCTTGCACATTTTCAAATGAAGTGACCAATCTGTATATTTTCACGATATTTCCTAAGCCATAGTCTGCAAGATACCCTTTGAACAAATGCACCGCTTCAAGAATTTGCTCCTGATAAATTTCCAGATCACCAAATTTATTATGGGCCAGAGATAACGCGGTGGACGCGACGATTTCATAAACAGCAGTTCTCGGCACGCGTTCTGAGAGTGGGAAATTGCCAAAAACCTCAATCTTTTCTGGATCGGTCCAATGTTCGGCTGCTATTTCGTTTGCAATTCGATCAATATAGGCAAACTGCTCCACATCAACGCGGGATTGCGAGTGCATCATGAGCCAAGGGCTAATGACCATGCCCCTCTTCAAAAAATTCTCCAATAGAGGTTGGACGTTATCGTAGTTCATTTTCGCAAACATCCCCTAATAAATAACGTTCATTTTAATCCTATGATCTAATAACTTTTTCAATATTTCAATTACAAATTTTAGCTGTTTATCCATATGCCACAGTTTATAAAATCCACACATTGGCAACCCTGCCTCTAGGAGGTGTATAAACGTGCGCTGGTTTGCGGGTATGCCAAAGAAACGCAGTAAGTTTGGGGAATGGCTAGATACGAAGGGGATTTCGCAATCTGATTTATCGAAATCTACTAGGATTTCTCACTGCACGATCAATGTTATCTAATATGCCGTTCTCTTACTGCTTTTTACCTTTGATCATTTGCATAGGGAACTTAACCATACGTTCTTCATCCGTGTATTTTTCGCACATGACTTTCCCCTGCTCCACCACTTCCGCGATGATGTCTTCCCGTGCTTGCCATGGGATCATCGATAACTCTTCCTGCATCCAGCCGATTCCGCGAAATGTGTGATGGGCGACGATGTCAGGATCTCCAAAAAACCATATGAGATTTACGTAAATTTCTTCGATATCTATAAATCCCGTTTCGCGAAACACGCCCAATGTTTCTTCTGGAGACTTTAAGACGTCTTTCGGGCTCTCGTTCCTGCTATATTGGGCGAGCTTGACAATCGGATCATACCATTCTTTGAGAATTGGATTGTCTAGTATATTAAATTTCATAGGGTGCATACTAGCAAACCATCCGCCGGGTTTTAATACTCTTTTGATTTCACCAAAAGCTTGGGGCAAGTCCATAAATTGCAGGGAAATGAACGCAATGACGGCGTCAAATGATTCGTCTGCGAACGGCAGACGCTCAGCCTTTGCCTGATGGAACGTCACCCAATGGGTCTGGTTTCTTTGCTTCCTTTGGTTGGCGCGAAAGATCATCCCCATGGAGGGATCGATCGCATCGATATGGCCACTCTCCCCGATCAAATCGACAAGCCCCGATTCATAGGTCGATACCCCATCGGCGCAGCCAAGTTCCAGCACATGCATTCCCGACTCAATCCCTGACCATTTCAATAAGTCCTTTCGCAACTGGATTGTGTTAGGCCAATATTTGTTTGCCACATCCGCATAGTTTTTATAAAAGCTGAAATTATGAATCTGCAGTTGTCGAACACGGTGCGTTAAATACCCACATTCCTCAAGAGTTTTTTGATTCGCTAAATAATCCGCTTCCCCTTTCTCCGTCAAAACCACGTAACGTTTCTGATCGATAACTTCGATTTGGAAAATACCAAGGTAAATACCCACGACCAATTCATCGCTGAGCGAATAATCGACCCAGGGGCGGTGCCAGCTTCCCATCGCAAAAACACGCTCGGGCATCTTTTTATAATAATGGACAGCTTGTTCGTTTTCAAAAGCGGTTACCAACCAATACATGTGCAAAATATTGCCAGAACTATAATCTGCAATAAACGCGCGCAATAAATTGGTCGCTTCTACGATCTGCTCCTCGTGAATTTCCAAGTTCCCGAATTTATTGTGTGCTAATGAAAGAGCGGTAGAGGCGATTATTTCGTATACGGCGGTGCGGGGAATGCGGTCAAACATCGGCGTCTTGTCATATAAGGTGATTTTTTCAATTTCCGTCCAGTATGTTTCCACCATTTCATTGGCGAGTTGATCGATATAAGAGTATAAATCCACTTCGAATCGGGCTTGCGAATGCATCATGAGCCAGGGGCTAATCACCATACCCCTCCTCAAAAAATCCTCCAACAGGGGTTGGATATTGTCATCATTCATCTGTGATAGATACCTCCCAATGAATACGTTTTCTACCTAACCCTATGATCTACTAAAGATGTAAAAATTACAATACAGGTGCTAGAAGTTATTTATCTAGACCTCCCTATGACAGAAAAATTACACAGATAACTGACCGTTAGGTATAGGTCATATAGCATCGTGACGAAAATTCCGTACACTTTCAGAGGGAAAAAAACTTTCAAAACGATACGTCTCTCAGATCCATGCCCTCATTCACGACGCCATGGATCAAGCGCTAAATTGGAAAGGGTTATAAAAGTATGGATCTCGTCGTCGCACGCACCACAGGAGGATTTGTATCACAGTCGTTTATACGCATGAAATTTACTCAACTCATCAACTCGGTCATGTCAAACATATTTTTTAGCCAGTAGCCAATCTTTATAGTCTACATTGACAAAAGCTTTTGATGGTATAACCTGACTTTTACAGTTTGAAAAATGCGAAAAGCCCATAGTTGTTGAAACTGTAGGCTTTTTTCTGATATGATCGTAGCTGAATTTTGTTATGCTAAGA
>JAJZCJ010000122.1 GCA_021846145.1 Bacillota bacterium | reverse complement strand
TCGCGATTCGCACTATGCGGATCCCGATCAAGACCCGCTAAAAGCAAGGTGTAGGCGCTGTGATTGAAGACACGGGAAGTGGCGTGTGCCTTTTCTCCGTTGCTGGTCAAATCACTGGCACACACCATGCATCCAAGTAGTAGGCTGACCATGATGCGATAACTATTCAACTGGTGCTTCGACCTCTCACTTGATTTTTTGCGTCCCACCAGGCTGCAATTGCAAAACGCGGGAGAGCCATTTGCCTGCGCACCCGAGAGGGTTCTTTAAGCAAACGGTACAACCACTCCAATTTTGCTTTTTGAAACAATACGGGCGCACGCTTCACTGTGCCGCCCAGCACATCAATCGCGCCGCCGACACCAATTGCTAGAGGAATTCCCAATGCATCCAAATGAGTAGCTAAGAATTTTTCCTGCACGGGCTGTCCTAATCCGACCAGTAATAGGTGTGGTGCTTCTTCGCGAATTGCAGTAATCACATCCATGACAGAGTCGTGCTTAAAATACCCATTTTGGCCTGCAATATGCAACGTAGGATACGTCTCACGAATTTTGGCAAGTGCCCGCTGCAACGAATGTTCACTCGCGCCCAGCACGTACACACGCAGCCCCATCTTTGCAGCATGAGCCAAAAGCGCTTGCGCCAGATCCACACCAGTCACCCGCTCGGCAAGCGGTTGACTATACCAGCGCGAAGCAATGACAATACCGATGCCATCTGGAGTAATCAGGTCAGCCGCGGCAAGCGCATGTTGTAGTTCACGATCTGCACCTACCTTCATGACAAATTCCGGACCAGCCGTGATCACAAAATGCGGCTGTGAATCCCCCATAAAAGCGGTGCATTGAGCGAATACCTCATTTTCAGTAGAGGCAGAAAAGGGCACCCCCAATATATCTACTGTCGCCACAAAAAACCCTGCCCCCTTCACGTACATTCCATCGTTCCTTGCTATCCCCATCTTAAAAGCTGTTCAACAAAAAAGCCACCCTCTCAGGTGGCCTTATCGAACTTATAAGGACGAATACATAATAACAACGGTATATGAAAACATTATAGATAATTTCATACAACCAACCTTCAACCATGAGTGAACGAGCTCCTGGGGGGTATCCTAGGGGGACTAGGAATTGGCTCGTCCACACCATGGATAAAGGCATACCTCAACCTACCCAGAACCGTCCGCTCAATGACCGTCGTCCGGCAGCTCGGCGGTCATCGGTGAAATTCACCTACAGACCCGTAGCTTTGCGTCCTTGACTTTCGACAAGTTTGCCTTTATCGGGAGGCCTTACTGTTATTATTTTAATGCATTCGACACGATGAGACAAGCCCTAATTTACTAAAGTATGATTCTTTTTAAAAATTATTCACAAGTTACGACACTTACTTACTAGATCCGCCCGTATTCGTGGTGATGCTGTTGGTCACACTCACAGGCACCAGTGTCGGTTGCATCATGTCTGTCACGACGATCGGGTCTGTCGAACCATCCGCATTTTTTGTCGGCGCTTGATATGTCTGCCCCATGGTATATACCGTGCCATTTGCCGATTGCAATTGGTACTGAATCTCTAATAGATTCACCCCAGTCACATTGATAGAAAACGAAGTAGGTTGCGATGCGCTTTGCACCCAGCCAGTAGATCCCAATGTTTTCCCGTCACCAACAAACACCAGTTGTACCGCACCCCCAAAATTGCGAGACAAGTCATCAATCGCAAACTGACCGGTCAACGTCTGATACTGTCCGTTCAACGTATAATCCATACCCGGTATCACAGACTGTTGCCCCGCCCCAATGCCCCACTCGACTGTAAACTGAGCAGGATACAGATGACCGAGCACACTGGGTGTCCAAAATCCTGTCAGTTGCTGTTGTGGATACAAATTAGTGTTGCCGAAGTCGCCAATTAATTGTTGTGGCGTCAGGGTAAATATAGGCGCTCCAGACGGGATAGTTGGGGGATTGGCATTGTTAAAATTAATGTTGCCCTGACTATCTGTACTTGGCACCAATCCTGTTGCTGTCTCATATCCAGGCGAAGTGGCAGGGATCGCATAGATATCTTTGCCATTGGTAATGCCGCTTGGCAGTTGTGTCCCATTGTCATACACCTTAAAAGACTTGATCGTCGTGTTTGCCCCGGTTACTTGTACCGCAGCAGGTTTATTCACCCACTTGACTGTAGCGTCTAACGCATGGCCTACCGTACTAACAGGCACGTATACATTTTTATTGTAAATAAAGGGTTCCGCGCTGGTGGATACAGGTTTGCCATTAACGATCAACTGTATATTGGCATACGAAGCATGGATTTTTTGAATGCCACTTTGTGCGTAAGAGACGCCCCCAAACGCGATGGCACCCGTTAAAATGCCTAGCCAAAGTCCCAGAGACTTTTTCATTAGTAGTATACTCCCCTCGTGTCATCCAACTTATTGCACGCTCACATTGAGAAAATCAGCATCGACATTCAAGCCACTAGGTAGCGCTTGTCCCTCATTATAGATAGCACCTGACGCAGTCTGAACAGAAAACGACACATTTAGCAGTTGCACTTTGGCCACATCGACAATCACAGGCGTTGCTTTCTCTCCATGTGCCATCCAAGGTGACTGATAAAGCACCTTGCCATCCCCCGAGATCGTCAATTGCAGTTTCGCGGTACTAGAAGCATCGTCGACGCCGAAAAGCCCACTCAAATTCGAATAATTGCCATTCAAATTGTAGGTCACACCAGGCACGACAGAACCACTAGTTAAAGACGCCCAGACAATACTTTGCCCGTTTGCCGACGGATACGAAATGCCTGCGATCTTGGCAGGGCCATCAGACCATCCCGTCATCGGGCCAATCGCGCCGCCTATTAATTTTGAAAAATCGCCATAATCTCGCACATCTGTTAAGTTGACAAGCGGCATATGGCCATCAGGACCTTTGCCAATATAAAAATTATTGGTTTGAGGATCTAAATAAAATGGCTGGTTTAAAACTGTCGCAAGCGCAATCGGGGAAACGTATAATTGATTTTTGTACATGACGGAATGAGTCTGCGGATACCAAAAAATCGGCACATTGTAATACTCTAACATTCCACTTTGTGAAGTTGGCGCATTGGTGTCTGTAATCACCACTTGATGCTTGGCGCCTACCCAATTGACACTCGCGCCTAATCCATGACTAATGGTACTAATAGGCACATAGACATTGTTATTGTAGATAAACGGTTCCGCCTGAGTGGGAATTGTTTTCCCATCCACGTTGATGCTAATGTTAGCATAGTGAGCATCGACGAGCCGGACACCAGTACTGGCATAGGTAATGCCGCCAAAAACAGTGGCACCAATCAATAAGCCGGTAGCATAGGAAGATAACGATTGATAAAATGGCTTCATCACACGATTGCTCCTCTAATTGTTTTAACTTTTACGTGTTTGTACTTAGTATACTTCATCCACATTAAAATTAGCTGGAAAATACGAAACAAACATTGTTTGACAACTCACTAGACACAGTGATATGCTATGAATGCAAGTAAATTATGCAAGTACGTTTTGTACTTTGTAGGGGGCTTTTTCAATGCAAGGAACTGTAAAGTGGTTTAACAGTGAAAAGGGTTACGGATTTATCCGCGTCGATGACGGGAATGACGTTTTCGTACATTATACAGCGATCAATGGTGACGGTTATCGCGCCCTAGAAGAAGGACAACAAGTCGAATTTGATATCGTTGAAGGTCAACGTGGACCACAAGCAGCGAATGTGACAAAGCTGTAAGATCTGACACCTCAAGCGATTCCCGCACCTCAATCATAGGAGGTGCTTTTTTTTGTGCCTTTAAAACTTCTTCAGCATAATTTGAGATTTCCTATTTATACTTGGAGTGACTTAAGTCATAGAGAGAAGTGAGTCCAATGAAACTCCAAAGCACATGGCCTATCACTCTTTTGTTATCCATTGTACCAGTTTTGTCCACCTTTGCGATCAGCGTGCCACCTGTGCAAGCAGCGCAGGTTCATGTTAACTTAAATTCATTTGAAACAAAAGGCAATTTTGCAGCATGGGCACTGCACGTATTTGCTGTCCCTAGCAATCGCAATCATCCATTGTCTATCAATCGGTATCATGATGTGAATGGTCTGCAACGTTATGTGTTTGGCCAAGCAGTGAACATTGGCCTGATTGCACCAACTAGTACGCACACCCTTGGCACGCGCGATCAGTTGACCAAGATGATGGCCGCCAATGGGCTAATTCATTTATTGCACATTAACACTCACGGATTCACCCCGTACCAGTTTGCATTAGAAAATGGCTGGTTTGAGGGCACTACTAGCAGTACTATGTTACGTCGCAAAGACATGTTCATTTTGCAATCGCACGTGAAAAAATTTCTAGCTAGCAGTGCTGCACCAGTGACACCTTATCAAATTCCACCCATTCCGGCAAGCGGTGAACTGAATTTGGCGACTCCCCCCACTACCTATGCGATCAGTGCAAATCCTGCTTTACATGTCGCGCAAGCGTATGCCAATACACCAGGACAAAACGTCCCTGTGCAGCTTAATGCTGTGATTTACAATCCGACTAGCTCAAATATCGTGGTTACCGGAACGGAAAGTACTGGGGGACAAAATTTTTCCCAGGAAGTGTGGTTACAAATCAATGAATTAGGCACCAGTTCTGGGAACCAAACTAATCAGTGGCAATACCCGATCGAAGTAAATGCCAATGGCAGCTTTGCCTATGCGCTACATGTACCATTTCCAGCGGATACGTATGAAGTACAAGTTGCACCTCCGCTGACTACAGCACAAACTAGCCTCAACTACACGTTTGACACGAATGAACAATCAGTATCACAACCATTTCGCCTCACCTATAACGGTCAGGACAGCAATCAACAGTTGGGGTTATTGACCTCTGTTTGGGCCAATTACACCGATCCCACTATCCAAGCGTTGGCCAAAACCATCACCACAGGACTAACTTCACCACTGGCCATGGCACAAGCGGTATACAACTGGGAAGGACGCAATATTGGCTATAACGGCAAGTTGCTCCTCCATAATGGATATGGATGGAGTACTACCGAAGAGACACTGAACAGTAAGGTGGGAATCTGCGTCGATTACGCGAATGTCGCGGATGCATTATTGCGTTCACTTGACATCCCCACGCAAATGGTCGTTGGCTATGCAAGTGATTCTAGTGTACAAGAAGTAGATAACGGGAATAACGGTCATGCTTGGAATCGGTCATGGATCAATGGTCAATGGGTGTATTTTGACCCTACATGGTCGCGTGTTTACTTTCTCAGTTCAGCTACTGCATTGCCAGGGCCACAAGATCTATGGGGATTTCAGCCTCAGTGGTTTAATCCCGCCACAAAAACATTCGACACCACTCATCATGCACTAGGTGTGCAAGATCAATAATATACACGCAAAAACCGTCCCTCGTCGCACGAATGAGGGACGGTTTTTTTTGTTGTCAATCAAATTTCGATTGCCATATTGCAGCGAATGGAATATGATAAAACTGCATTTTTGAACTGACCAGTCAGTTTATCGTTAGCATCCAAGGAGAGTGTAAATAATCGTGCGCAAAGACATCCCGCGATATGTCATCATTAGCTACTTGACCATCTTCTCAATTGGCACACAGTACTTCATTAATCTTGCGTACCTGATGGGTCAGGTAACCATTCAGGACACGTTTAACAGCGGCACTTATGGAGTCATTGTCCCTACTGTGCTGTCCTATCTCGCGTTTGCCACCTTTTTAGTGATGGGTCCTTTGCTCGCAAAACGCTACGGGTTGCGTCGTATGTATTTATTCTTTGTCATGCTATTGGTATTGGGCGCACTGAGTGATTTTTTGGCACCTAACTCGCTTTTGTTTAGCATAGGTAGACTCTTGCAAGGCGCGGGATCGGGTGCGTTGTACATGGTCATGGTGCCACTTACCGCCCTAGCGATTCCTAGTCAACACAGAAACTGGTTCGTCTTCATCATCTTATCTGGGCTTTTTGGTGCACTAGGCATCGGCGGCGTTTTTGGTGGACTTTCGCTCACGGTCGATGCTTGGCGTTGGTTATTCGTCTTATCTGCTCTGTTTTCGTTCACCACTCTGGTGCTTGGATACCTAGTCCTCCCCAAACAAAAATCGCCCATATCATCCACCATAGTGGATAAGTGGGGAACGATGTTGCTTTTCACCATTGCTGCCGTCTTGGTATGGCCTTTAATGAATTTGCAACGCTTGGGGTTTGATTCGATTCGCATCTGGCCATTATTCGCACTCGCGTTGGGGTTGTTCGTACTGTTCGTGGCGCTTGAAATGATTGTCCCGGAACCAGTAATACCATTTCGTTTACTAGCGGCTCCAAAACCATTGTTCGGCACCATTATGGCGGCAGCCGCCAACGTCGCCGTCACTTGTGCCGTCATCGGCATTAGTGGTTATCTAATCAACATCGAGCAGGTCCACTTCTTCTCACTCGCAGAATTTTTCATCGGCTTCTTTTTAGGTACCGTGGCATCCGGATTGCTTAGCGCTTGGCTGTATGACAAATTAGGCGCGGGACTATTGGGCGTGATCGCATCCATTGTCGTCGTCTATGTCGGCATCACGTGGTCCCACATGGGGGCCGGCGTGCCGATTTTTACACTCGAATGGCAACTGGCTCTCCTAGGTGCAGCGTTTGGCATCATTCTGGTCACAGGCAGCCTTGGCGGCACACTAGCAGCCAAGGACATTTCAGAACTCGCCTCATTATCGATGGGAATGCAATACATCCGGAACCTGTTCAGTGCCTTCGGATCTCCTGTTTTTGGTTGGCTCGTGCTGAATGCCACCACCATTCATTATGAACAATTACAATCCCGCCTCACGGTGAACAGTCCTTTTGCGGTGATGGAACTGAATCAACTTGCCGCATCTTTTGGTCGCTATGACGGTACCCAAACTTCCCACGCGTTAGCCACCTATGTGCTGGCTGACCGCGTACAATCTGCCTCCATGCTATTTGCCTACCAAGAACTATTCAGCATTTTGTTGATCCTCAGCTTATTTATGTTGGCAGGCTCACTCGGCATGGCACTGACCGGCAAAGGGATGGCGATTGCCCAAGAGCAAGACCCATTGATCGGACTATACCCTTCCGCTTAGCATGCGCACATGCGGCTCTTCATCAGGCTGCAATGAAGCAAAAAACTGTTCTGCTGGAACTGGTTGACTAAAATAAAACCCTTGGAAAACAGGACAACCATTACGGCGCAAAAAATTCAGCTGGGTTTCGGTTTCTACGCCTTCTGCCACCACCTGAAGATGAAGCTGATCGGCCATACTGAGAATCGAAGCAAGAATGATCTGGCTGCTTTCATTCTGCCCCATGCTTTTAATAAACGATTGGTCAATTTTCAATTCATCAAGGTGCAAATCTTTCAAGTACGCTAACGATGAATACCCCGTCCCAAAATCATCAAGCGAGATCTGCAATCCTAATTGATGCAGCTGCTCAAGCCTAGCAATTGCTTCATCGGCACGATTGATTAGAATGCCCTCTGTCACTTCCAGTGTCAAGAGACCGGGATTGACACCAGTGTCCCCAATCATTTGAGCGATGTGTTCAACAAAGCCAAAATCATGAAACTGAACCGGACTCACGTTAATCGAAAACGAGATTGGAAGTTTCATGTCTTCCATGCGTTTAGAAAATAGACACGCTTCACGAAATATCCAGTAACCGATGGGGATAATGAACCCCTTGCTCTCCGCAGCTGGGATAAATTCCATCGGCGGAATGAACCCGCGTTCATTATGCAACCATCTCATCAGCGCCTCTGCCCCAATAATGTGCCCATCTTCTGTACACTTAGGTTGTAAAAACACCTGCAACTCTTCACGTTCCATGGCGTACAATAGTTCATGCTCAAGATCAAATAACGAATCTTCCTCCACGAGCGCCCAGTACCCTACCGTTGTCGCACCCACCTTCACCGCAGAGATTTCATCGTGAGACATCCATACCTCGCCGTTGGGACGCTTGTTGATAAAAGTACCTTTCCACCATTCGAGCTTCTGCAATGTTTCTCTCATTTCCGGATACTTCATTTGATTCATATGAAGGGGGGACGCCAGTGTTTTTGGCGATTTACCGATCAATTGCGCACGTGAATACCCGCTCATGATTTCAAAGACTGGATTGACATCTAGCATGCGGTGCTGCTGATCCGTAAGAATAAAGCCTTTAGTAGAATGTTCCATAAGATAACGGAGGCTATCTGACACCCACTTCAAGTGGGATTCCGAAGTAATCTCCACCCCTTCCGTGGTCGCGTTTTCTTCCTCCATGTACCAACCTACTCGATTTTTCCCGGCACGCTTAATTTGCAGCAATGCACTGTCGGCTTTTGATAAAAGCTCATCGTTCAGCATACCGCACGCCACGCCTATGCTCGCATGAATTCTTAACTTTTCTTTCCCGGAAAATGGTTCACGGGTGATTTCGTCATGAATCTTCTGGATGATCGGCCCTGCCTGTTCTTTGGTGTCCAACCCGGGCAGTAAAATGATAAATTCATCCCCACCCCAGCGATACTCTTGCATCTTCACCCCGTTCACGCGCCGCAAACGATGTCCCACTTCTGCGAGAATTTGATCCCCCACCTGATGGCCGAATGTATCGTTGGCAAACTTAAAATCATCGAGGTCAACGAGTGCCATGGTGCCAGATACGACAGCTTTCTCCTGCATCCAATCATTAAAACTAATGCGATTCATCAACTGAGTTAGTGGATCATGGCCGCGCTCGTAGACAATTTTTAACCGCCTTGCACTTTCCTGGGTATAAAGCAAAAGGAGCACGGCTAATACCAGTAGGTCGACAAAATCATGCCACTGATCCGTAATTTGAAATAATAACGGTTCCCCGACCACCCAAGCAACAATGACCAGC
>JAJZCJ010000121.1 GCA_021846145.1 Bacillota bacterium | reverse complement strand
TTACCCGATGCTGATTTTGAATTAGAGGGAGATGATTGAAACGGGCGTTGTCATTGATGCCGTAAAAATGGGCTACTTTCGTCCACGCAATCCATCTGATTCGCACCAAATGAGCATCTACGACGTCTGCATCAGTTTGATGATATCATTCAGCACGGTCATTGCCTTGATTGCGGCGAAAATGCGCTTCAATTTGGATTGGTAAATTACACTAGTGACAATGGTGTCATTGTGCTAAATTTGCCAGCAATTGAGTGTATATCGTGCGGAAATAAAACGGTCGTTCGTGAGTTGAAAGATGCCATCGATGAATTGGTAAAAAATGTGGTGGACAATTCAGTCATCGATTTCGATGATTTGTAGATGATTTTATTGCACAAAACAAATAGAATGTGAGGTGTTGAACATGCCGCGATACATGATTTTACAAATCGGCAAGGAAGATACGCCTACCGTGGTGGATAGTGCTTGGAATCCAGAAGAATTTCAGGATGTGTTCCAGGAAAAGATCGATTTTCTTGAGAGCTATGGAATCTCAGTACCACCTGTTTCAATATTCCGAGATAACGAGGATCAAACGTACACACCACTTTACGGGATCACTCTCAAACAACATGGAGGAAATGCGCAACCGATTTTATACCCTGTTGTCAGTGCGATCCATCAGCGCAAACGCCGCGATAAAGCCATCCTCAATCACCGCGAATACTATCATCATTTGGGTTATTCCATCCTGATCAATTACCGCAACTGGCAGGCGACGATCCAAGCGAATAAGCGGTCATGGAAAGCAAAAACAGAGCAAATTCTCGAACTAGAAACGTGGACTCAATGGGTCGAAGCGATGGTGTTAGACTTACCCAAGGCAGATCAACGTCACGACGAAACACAGGTGTGGGGTGTGTTCGAGATGTTAGTGCAAAAAGGCGAATCTGTACGTAAGGCCGCGTATGAATTGCTCATTGGCGAAAGCACCGTGACGCGGATCGAGCGGGAGATCAAACTCCACCTGGGCTATATGGCGAGTAAAACATATCCAAAATCCACGCTACTCGATTGGGACGTGGATGCGGAAATTGTGGCACCCATTTCGACGTAATTAACGGGGGAATCGCAATGCAAATCAACGAGAGATATCTTGATGAAGTCACTGGCGACGTAGGGAAACGGGCGCACAAACGCGAAATCGAACGTATGTTCCGCTATGTGGGCAAAGAGCCAAGCGAAGTTACAGTATCCAACATGGAGGCGTATCGAGAGTTTCTTGTGACCGAACTCAAGCTAAACGGCGCCACGGTCAAACGGGCGTTTGCTGTTTTGACCAGGTATTTTGACTTCCTCATGCGTGAACGTGAGGTTGATGTGAACCCTGTGCGGCTGGTGCAACCGGCTGAAAATGAGCCGGATGATAGCGACGACGACGAAGATCAACAAGCAAAGTGGCTGACCACGGACGAGGTTGAACGGTTGTTTATCGCACTGGACAGCACGAAACAGGATCGCAAGCGGTTGCGCGACCAGGCAATAATCTCTGTGATGCTCTATGCCGGATTGCGTGTGTCGGAAGTGTGCGAGCTGGTGCTGAGTGATATGGATCTTGAGCATGGCGAGATCCGTGTGGATGGGCGCACTATTCCAATCGCAACGAAATTGGATGCAGCTATGCGCGACTGGATGAACGTGCGCGATCGATACAGCACGTCCGGCAAGTCCGACAAGGTGTTTGTGTCGCGTGATGCAGGGAGTATATCAAGGTTTAACTTGGATTCGATGGTTAAAAAGTACATGAAGCAGGCGAACATATGCGGCCATTCAAGCCATTCGCTGCGCCATACGTTTGCTCGCCGTTTGACTGAGATGGGGGTGCGGTTGGAGGATTTATCAAGTGTGATGGGGATTAATGTGTTGACGGCGGCGCAATTATACGCCGTGATGGGTGATGTTGGTCTGCGTGACGCGATGGAACGGTTGTGAGGGGGACACCAGGTATCACTAGGGTGCTAGACATCGACATGCAGGAACTGGCATCGGTGATAACTGCGCCGAATGCGATAAATTTGCAAAAGTAAAACGAATCGTATACAATCAAATCTGAGAAAGGTTCTAAGGTATGAATTGAGATTTACAGACCAAAAATGTAATAAAAAGTATTCATTTTTATGGTAGGATAAGATTTGTAAAAGTTAAATGTCTAGATTAACAAAATGGGAAAATTTCCGACCCGCCAATTCAACATTTTTAGAGGGTGGGGTCAAAATGAAATTGCTCCGTCTTAGGGGATTGAGACATACCATACCCCGTTCATTGAAGCAAACAGCGAATCTAGTCAAAATGAAATTGCTCCGTCTTAGGGGATTGAGACAGTTTCCTCCTCCCCGATACCGCGAGTTTCCTCGCGGAGTCAAAATGAAATTGCTCCGTCTTAGGGGATTGAGACAAGAACACCGTTGTCCCATTGAGGACAACGGATACTGCGTGTCAAAATGAAATTGCTCCGTCTTAGGGGATTGAGACTCGACGTATTCCTCTCCCTCCTTGTTTTTCTTCATTTTTGTCAAAATGAAATTGCTCCGTCTTAGGGGATTGAGACAACACAAGAATGGTCATTTCTACGTCAAACGTAGAAACAAGTCAAAATGAAATTGCTCCGTCTTAGGGGATTGAGAATGGCTGTACGGGTCTGACCACCTCAATTGCTGAGATGGGTAATTGAACATCGTGGGGGCTAATGTATCTCTGCTTTCAGATTTCAGATTTCAGATTTCAGATTTCAGATTTCAGATTTCAGATTTCAGATTTCAGAAACGCGAAAGCAAGCGCTTACATTAAGGGGGCTGAACCGTGTGATTGCTTAAATTGTGTCAAGGCCTTTATACAATTCTTACGGCAAACATGCAGGTAATGCTGTCTGATTTTTGTTCGCCGTTCTTTTGATCCGGCGAGTTTCGTCGGTTTCAACACCAATCTCAAACGGGCGTTTCGATTCTAAACCGATACTTCAATGCCTCGATCGCGATATATCTATTCGTTTCATCTAACACACTAAACGTGTCGCGAAAGTTATCTGATTCGTACCCGTTGTACAAGTTAAAGCCGAGTTTCACCAGCGCACGCATGCTGGAGGTGAGGTCTATGCGCGATTCTTTCAACGTTTCCGGCATGATAATTTGTTCGCCAAAATCGTACAAATGGTTGATTTTGCTGAACAGGTCCTCTACGCCAGCGAAAATGTAAAACATGGCGCGGCGTTCTATGTCTTTTTCGTGGGTGTGGTCGCGTTCGGTTAAAATGTTAAAGCGTAAATGGTGGTCGGCGTTGATGAAGTTCATTTTGATCATCCTTTCAACGCTTGCTACTTTGTTGGCAGGCGTTTTGATTTGGTCGCGTCGGTCTTGCTCTTTGCTTACTTTTTCGTTCGGTTCTTTGTTCATGATCTCGTTCCTCTCTTTGCTAAAACCCCCGCAAAATTCTGCCCGCCCAGGTGCGCATAACATGACGATCCGCGCAGATGGGGCAACAAAGTGGCGGTGACGGCCAATCCGCATCGACCCAAAAGGGGTGACCGTTTGAGCAGACAAACCCTTCCCCGGCCTCTTCACGCGATTTTACCACTTTCCCGATAAACGCCCGTTTGAGTGGTTCCGGTGGGTTTTCTAACGTGTGGATCCACGTGTCGAGCGCTTTGGCGACGATTCGCGTTTTCTCCAAGCCCAGGTGATCAGCCAAAACGTTTAATCTTTGTTGTTCCTCTTCGGTCATGTAGAACGTGAGTCGCTTATCTTTTTTGTCCTCTTCATTCTTGCGCGGTCGAGCCATGTTTGCACCCCAATCGAACGGTTTTATACCTGTATGAAATATATCACATTCGCTGTCGATGCAAAAAAACGCTACGGGTTTATCCGTGACGTTTGCGATAGTTCGATTTGATTTTTTTTTGATTTTTACCAACGCCAATTCTGCGACTTGATTTTTGACGATCTCCGCTAGAGTTTTCATTAATATGAGTAATCTGACTCGCAGCTAGCATTCGATCATGGTTGTTACGGAACATCCCATTGTCATCTGGAGAGATGCGCTTAGCGGGCTTGTATCATACCGCTTGGTTTTGTGTTGACATTGGTGGGCACAGAAAAATCGTCCTGATTTTCGCCAACGGCCCCATTTTTCAGGCGCTACAATGGAACCAATAGGACAAGCGCGAAAGGGGCATAGACCTTACGGATAAATCCAGCGGCTTTCACTCGAACGAAATGGTGAATCACTGAATTGGGAGGTTATCGTCAATGTGCCAAATGGCCAAGCGACTACTGGCGGAAAAACTGATCGACAATTTTTATGATGAATGCGAACCAATGATCCCGCAAAAAGAAAATATTATGGAACGACTCAAGACGTTATTGTCTACCGAGCACCATGACCTTCTGGATCGATGGGAGGAGATTTATGCGGAGCGGTGGAGTGAAGAGTTGAAGCGATTTGCCGATTATGTCGCGGAAATTTTAATGATCAATGATCCATAAATTATATATTTTAGTAAGAAAAATTGAGGTAATTGATATCACAGTCCAAAACATTGCGCACGATCCTCGATGTGCGATGTTTCATAAAAATAGGATCGCAACGGGTCAAGAAAGGTGGCCATGCAGAATGGGCAAACGCAGACCAAAATGGAGAAGGTACGCAAGAAAACGAGAGCTGTACTTGATTCACACACTTACGAAGAGAAAACGGGATGCGAACAGTCGTCCGCGTCCGATTGTGCCGGATTACATCACGCCCGATTTGGTTTTCCGTGGTGACGATTGCGCGGAATGCGGCTGGCCGATCGTGTACCACATGCGCTGGGACGCCGCGTGTTGTCCGAGTTGTAACGAGTGGAAAGAAGAGAAATGCAGCGATCCAGAGTGTGAATACTGTGCCAACCGGCCGGATTTGCCGCTTACACTAGAAGAGTGGGGCAGGTGGATGTCGGGCGAGTTAAAAGCGCGGGAAATTGTTGCGCCGACACCGGAGGAAGCAAAGCGCGAAACAAAGCGGTTGCGGCGGTTCAAATACCTTCGTGCAAACAAAAAAGAAAAGCAGCGCGGCGAAAAACGAGGAATCAAGTGGTGCGGTCCAGCTTGGAGCAGTCGGCATGAGTCTTGATTTCAGCTTGTTATACAATTATAATCGTTATAACAAGTATAACGCATGCCGATTAACATAAGAATAGGAGGAACGAAAAATGAATGAACCCGCGCAAATGGATCGTGTGCATCGAAAAGTAACGAAGGTTGGTAACAGTCTAGGGGTCACGTTTAGCAAAGATCTGTTAAACAAAATCCATGCTGATCTTGGCGATGATCTAGAAATCAGTGTGAATGAGGACAAAGGTGAAATTGTGTTGCGTAAAGCGCCTAAAATACCGCAAGGGCTTGATCCGCGATTCTTCGACGTTCTACAAACGAACGTGAACCAGTACCGTCAAACGATTGAAGGTCTGAAAGATCGATGAAATACTTGACGGATGAAGAAGTGATTGCGATCAATCTTTATGTGATACAAGAATTTTCACCAGGCGAACAGATTGGAGTGAAGTTCCCAGATTTGCTGAATTCAGCAGTCAATCGACCGCAACAATCTGCGTTTGGGGAAGATGCTTACTTGTCGGTTTTTGAAAAAGCTGCGGCGCTGTTTGAATCATTGGCACAAAATCACGCTTTTCATAACGCGAATAAACGTACAGCGTTTCTATCATTGCTCCAATTTCTTAGCTATAACGGTTATACCTTTATCATGGAACCACAGCAAGCCGAAAATTTTGTCGTTGACGTAGTGAATCATCGATACACATTAGAACAAATAGTGAAAATTATCGAAAACGAAGCCGCTCCCATCACCTAATAAATTTTCGTATGACCTGTTGCACATTTGGAGAGTAGTGGGTACTAATGTGTATCCCACTGTTTTTCAACTTCTTCGTGCGTTACTTTTTTTACCTAAACGTATTCATAAGTGTATACTATTGACACCGCTAAACAAGTCCAGTAAAATCAGGGTGTGAAACGGTGTCGTAAGTTATGTTCATAACGGAGTGGGGATTTTAGCATGATATACGGTTATGCGCGTGTATCAACGCGAAAACAGCTACAAGGCAATTCGCTGGAGGATCAGGTAAAGTTACTAGAATCGGAAGGATGCGAAACGATCGTTCAAGAACAGTACAGCGGATCAACGACAGACCGACCACGCTTTGACGAGCTGCTAGAGAAATTGCAGGCTGGCGATAAGTTAGTGGTGACGAAACTAGATCGATTGGCCAGAAACGTGGTTGAGGGAATTGAGGTTGTCTGGAAATTATTTGAAACAGACGTGAAGGTTCATGTGCTGAACATAGGTCTACTGGAAAATACGGCAATGGGCAATTTGTTTTTGGCTACGATGCTTGCTGTAGCTGAGTTGGAGAGAAATATGATCGTTGAGCGAACGCAAGCGGGGAAAGAGATTGCCAAGACGAAAAAAGGATTCAAAGATGGTCGGCCAAATAAGTACACCACGATTCAGGTCAACCACGCGTTGGAACTGTTGAAAAACCATTCGTTTAATGAAGTGGCACGTATGACGGGGATTAGCAAGTCAACGTTACTGCGACATAAGAAAAAAATCGAGCATTCGGATTTTGTGGTGGAATAAAATATGCAAACTCGCCCGATTCTGAATAAATATACAATTTTACTATGTCTCCAGTAATGTCACATAAGGGCCGGAATATGCAATAGCATCTTGAACGAGAACACATAAGAAATGGTAGTTTTCAGTGCGGTTTGGAATATTCGTAACCATTACACGTTGATAGACTTAGGGTTCGATTTCTCTAGCCTCCACCATGTAAAACCACGACCAACCATCGTGGAAAAACCCAGTCCCCGCAAAGGAACTGGGTTTTTGTTACGGATATGGATGTTCATATTTCAAAGTAGGATATACTTAAATTGGTGTTTAAACTTTTATTATTTATAGGAATGGAAATGTACTCCTTAATTCTTAAATTACAGCAATATCGACCGTTATGGTGTAGCTAAAGGAGGTGGATTCATTCCTCTTGCTTTCTTAATCTCATTCATGAGTTCGGCTTGATCCTCGAATTTTCTCCATTCCGCCATTCCTTGTTTCCAAACTAGTGTAATAGCGGGTTCAATTTGTTCGCTAATGCATAGGGATATCAATTCTGTAAGGCAAATGGTCCCTTTTGTTGACCGGATATTCCCACAAACCAACTCTTCTCTTCGCCAGGAGGTAATGGAGGGGAAGAGTCTATTGGTGAACGATGATCGGATTTGTGAGCAGGTTCGATAGATTCAGGCGAGTATTTTGCTAGGTATTGAAGTTCTTTAAGCAGTTGTAATAATTTATCCTTGCCTAAATAGGTGCTGGACGAATTGTATAGGTTGCCTTCACCGAGTTCAATGTCGCTCTCTGTGACATCTTTCCCCAAGCGGATAGACACATTAGAAAATTCAATCCACGATAGATAGTTTCTGGATGTCTTTGTTGTCCAATTATTGCTCCAATATAATCCTGAATCGCAGATCACGATGCCATGCTTCCCACTGGCGGTTAGAGTTCCATCAATAAAGGCGATCACCGTTGTTTCATTAGGAATCTTTATTTGTGCAGAGGCATTCGCAAGACGTTTACTAGGAATGGCATTGCCAAGGAAGTATCCTGACCCGCTATATTTTGAGCAAACTTGATAAATATCGTTAATCGTAGGCATGTGTTTTCTCCTCCTTATTTAAATGGTGCGCTGTTGTCAAAATGATCATTGTTTTTGCAATGCCTTGATTCGCCGCTCAATCGACGGATGCGTGGAGAAAATATCCCATACGCGGGATGGTGAGTGAATTTTGAAGGAAGCATAGGGAGTCTGAGTTTTGGGTGCGCGTATTATATCGTGGCTTAGCTGTTCAAGTGCCGTAATCATAGCGCCTTTATCCAATAGTTTTGCGGCTAACGCATCAGCCTTAAATTCACGGTGGCGGGAAAAAGCTTTTAAGACAAGACTTCCTAGAAAAATGAGAATGGCGGTCAATATGAGGCGAAAAAGAGTGACGACCACTTTAACAAATGTGCCCACATTTTTATCAAAAATGGCGACGATATTGACGAATTTCAACGGAATTGTGATGAGGTTGATGATCGTATTGACCACGCTTTGTACCAGCGTTAACGTGATCATATCACCGTTGGCAATATGCGAGATTTCATGCGCTGCCACAGCGGCAATGCTTTTGTCGTCCATCGATTCCACCAATGCGGAACTGAACGCGACAAGTGCATGGTGACGGCTGAACCCTGTCGCAAACGCGTTCATATCTGCACTCTCATAAATCCCTACTTGCGGTGTCTTTTTCAGCCCTGCTCTAGCCGCGAGTTGTTTGACTGTCTCATAGAGGTCTTTGACCATCGGTTGATCAACAGTGGGATCAATCAGCGTGATGTGGTGGGAGCGAATAGCCAACCAGCGAGAGAACAATAACACGAAAAACGGGAAGATGCTGCTCACCAGGATCAGGTAAGGAACCATTTGGACTAACTGTCCGCCAGACATGATTGAAACAGAGACCGCTATGGCGACATTCGCCAGGATGAACCAGGATAAACGAGTAAAATGCCCTTTCCTGACACGCAATGGATTCATCGAGCCAAGATATTGTGTGATTTCCGAGAATGATTGCCAAGACGTTGAAACGGGTGCAATTTGCAGGTCTTTGATTCGCGAATTTTTGACCACGTACAGTTTTCTTACCGGCTCGGGTTCTTGAATGGGAATGGTCGAAATCGCCTGCCCACAATGACCACAGAAGTTTGCATCGTCTTCGTGGGGTTGACCACATTGAGAACAATACATGGCATTTTGCCTCCTCACAGCGCCTTTATGTCAGGGTAAAAAATAAGTTACTGCTGCCGCCAATCCAACGTATAGTACGATACTGATAAACATCGCGACAAGACTGGTACCGCCCGCTTTTTGAATGGCAGAAAGTTGGGCAGTCGGTTCAGAGATGGAAGACTTGATCTTTTGAATCTTACGTCTTGCATAGCGGTAGTAC
>JAJZCJ010000120.1 GCA_021846145.1 Bacillota bacterium | reverse complement strand
CCAGCGCAGTACTCTACCAATATTGTTATTATCACTACCCTAAATTCACTGCAGTCGGTCAAGCGGTCATTCGAAAATCTCTTGTAAATGAATATCGCATTGTTCAAAAACACTGTTTGTGACGATATCATTATTGTTATAGACAGTGGGAAAGGCGTTTTTTTGGAGTAGATAGACCTCGATGAATTGATATGCAGGATCGACAATCCAATATTCAAGAACTCCAGCAGCCTTATAAATTCGCAACTTGGCTTATAAGCGGTACTGAGCGACAAAACTTCCAACACCATGTCAGGAACACCCACATATCCCTTCTGGTGTATCTTCGCCGGGTCACAGATAATCGTGATGTCGGGTTCAACATAATCATCACTCGCATTGTCCAACCATACCCCAAAAGGCGCAATAAACGATTTACATGATTTCCCTTTTAGATAACTGCTGATTTCGCGATATAAATTACCATCAATACTTTGATGTTCTGACTGGCGGATCACATCACACATATCTTTTTATACGCTTTAAAATACACCCATATTGCATTTATCATCAACAATGCGCTGGTTAAAAAAAAGACATATTGAATTCCTAAATAGGCTGCCATCTGCCCGCCTAAAACAGAGCCACCAAATACGCCCAGATATCCAGCAGACATGGTAAAGCCAAAAACTCTACCTACAAGTGAATCTGGTGTAATTTTCTTAACAAGAGTATTAATAGAAGGGTTCAATCCAGCAATCGCTATTCCCAATAAAAAGCGCAGCCCTATCAATTGCCACGGATTTTTAACAAAGGCTTGCGGTATATAAATGATACCGGCAACAATGAGTGCAATTAAAATAACTTTATGCGCACCTATTTTATCAGAAAGTCTGCCAAGTCTCGGTGCTGAAATGATGTTTGCCAGCCCTGAAGCTGAGAACGCTAATCCAGCCAACAGTGCGACATGAGTAGTAGAAGTACCTTTGGATAATTGAGTGACGTAAACAGTTACAATTGGTTCTATAGAATATAACCCTAGAGTTAAAATAAAAAAGGTTACAAGCAGAATAATAGTCAAACTCTTTTCAGGAACATTTCCCCATATCTTCTTGATACTATTTGCTTTTTTATCCTGACGAACAAAAGATTCTTTTACAAATAAAGCAGTCATAATAAATGCAATCAGCAGCAATGCCCCTGTTATAAAAAATACTGGTTGAAACCCAAGGTTTTCTTCTATAAAACCGCCAATAATAGGACCTAGCAAAGAACCAGCAATACTTCCTGTTGAAAGTGTGCCTAAAGCATATCCTGCGTGTTCCTTGTCAGTTTGAGTTGCAATCAAAGCAGTACAAGCAGTGCTAAAACCTGTGATAACCCCCTCCAATAATCTTAACCCGATCAGTACATATACGTTCGGCGCAAATCCCATACAACCAATAACTAATGCCATACCAAGGCTTGCCCGCAAAATCATTGGCTTTCGCCCAATTTTGTCGGCAAAATGACCCCAAATTGGTGAGAAAATGGCTGAAATTAAATAGGTAACACCAAAAGCAACGCCTGAAAGTTGGGCGATGGAAGATGTACTATTAACACCCAAATTCTGAATATAAAGCGGCAATACAGGGGCAATCTGACTCATCCCGATAGCTGCTACAAAAATTCCAAACCAGCAAACGAATAAATTTCTTTTCCAAATTGGCATGAATATAAGTCTCCTTGTTCAACGCTGTCAAATCTCAATCATTTTGTTTATAGCAATAGCATTTACATTAAAAGTGCCCAGTTCGTTGAAATGGGTGAAGCATCCTTTTACTGCATTAATATTATTATGATCGCTGTGATTGTGACTGGTAGATACGATATTCGCTTCAATTTCAGGTAACTTATAACCCAACATATTTTTGAACAGGTCAGTGAGTATCTTTGTGCCATTTTCCGAAGTTATCAGAAAACATGATTGGCCTAACCATTTGATTTTAAATTTTCGACGCCCCTTTTTTATAGGTATCAAAATATTTACCGTATGAAACTGCATTTAACTTTTTTGTATACGCTAATCTTTTTTGGTAGAGTGATTAGCCAATCTACGGCCTTGCAACAGTCAAAGTAGCCATCCACTCATCTACTGTCAAAACATCCGCCTGACGTGGGAAGACCTTCTCCATTAACCACCGGTGAACTTCCAGATCTGCGTCCAGACAGACGTCGGAAAGTACGATTAGACCATAATCTTTATCCGCCGCTTCGCGCAAAGTTGACAGAACGACACCGCTTGTTGAAATTCCACTTAGGACTAACGTAACTATTTGTCGAGACCGGATAATGATTTCGAGGTTGCTGTCATCGAACGCGCTAACTCGAAACTTTATAACGATTGGTTCGTCTGTTCTCGGCTGGACGGATTCGTGAATTTGCGTTGCAACACCTGAAACAGTCATCCCACTGAATTTAGTAATTGCTGAGAACGACTTGTTTTGAGGATTTTGGAAGATGTTTTACAACTCCTTTTCTTTATGTTAATATAAGTGGGGAATTCCCCATATAATATAACGGAGATCTCTCCACTTGTCAATAACTCTTATAAAATTTATGGATGTGATGATATAATGAATAATTCAGAAGCACCCCAAATTCGTACAGAACGCCGTGATGCTGCTGAGAATCGTCAGCGCATTCTGAATGCAGCCATTAAGCTATTTGAGCAAAATGGTGTTGAAAGAGTAAGTATGAATCAAATTGCCATCGAAGCGCAGGTCGGGTCTGGAACTCTTTATCGGCGGTACAGAAACAAAGGTGAATTATGTCTTGATTTAATCAAAGAAAACGTTGATCAACTTTTTGATGATATAGAAAACTACCTTGAACATTACTACTCTAATCCTCCAAGTCAACGCTTAAAAGGGGTTATTAGTTTATTTATCCATTTTAGAGAAATAAAGTCACAATTGCTTACAGGAGTAGAGGATTTATCGTCAACTCATTCACTCAGGTCAGGAATGCAGAGTCCACTATTCAACGAATTGCACCAACATTTAGTGGAACTATTTGACGAGATGAATACAACTGAACAGACCAATTTCAACAGTGTTTTTAGGGCGGATATGTTGTTGATGGCTTTAAGAAGAGATTCCTATTCATTTCAAAGAGATGTACGTGGATATTCGCCAGAGATAATTTTGGAGCAACTTTGCGCATTATTTATTGGAGTTAAATAGAAACTCATTATGGTTCAGCTTAACAAAAATTATTTTGCCTACTCATTTTCAGGTTTTAGCCTACTTATCTTTACTCACTATTCCTATTTCTTTCATGCCAATAATCGGCAGGATATCCTCTGATTTTTTGGCTATAATTATCTCTCTTCATAATTTACTCACTTCCTCTTTCTTACATTTTTTTTTTTGGGGCACATTTCAATGAAGTACATTTTAAAATTGAAGTGATTAACCCTTTTAACGACGCCTATACTTTTTAATAATTCCCCTTAATCTCGCCCAGGGGGTGCATTTTTCAATTATTCCGGTGCAAAAACGCCAGAAGCACCGCCTCAAGCGATGCTTCATTTACCCTGATAAGCTGAAAAGCCCAGCACAGCTGGACTTTTTATGTTCTTTCATTGTATCAATAGTTGAGTCATTATTTGATGGAGGCGGTGGGGGTAGAGCCGATCTACACCGTCTCCAAAGCACGCAAGCCTTGGAAGGAAGTAGTCCGCAGCCGATTGACCCCCGGTGAACGAACGATTGTGGCGGTGATTGACGAAGCGCATGAGATGAGCGAAACCATGATGCTCGAACTGCGTTTCGCACTCAATGATCAGATCGACTCCGCTACGCTGTTTCCTTTAATTCTTGTTGGCCAACCAGAGCTTCGCAGACGGCTCCGACTCAAGAAATACGAAGCCACGGGTCAGCGCATCGGCATGCAATACCATCTTGGCGGCATGGGTAGAGAAGAAACGAGCGCCTATATAAGGCACCACATGCACGTGAGCAAAACGGGGAAGCCCGTGTTTGCAGAGAGTGCGCACCACCGAATCTTTGCCGCAAGCCAGGGAATTCCGCGGGTGGTCAACCAAATCTGCACGCAAATTCTCTTGGGTGCCACCGCACGCAATCTAGAAATGATAGAAGAAAACGACGTTGTACGCGTACTCATGGATATGGATCGGCAACGGGGTGTTAACGAAATGGCGGGTTGACGGTACATTTTTAACGACAGTGACGGTAAGATTCACGCCGACAATTTACGTGATCGGCTACACCAAATAACAAAATAAGTTTTCATACAACTCATAAACGGTGAGCAACTGCATCGCAAGGCTTCTCTCAGCGTATATAATCCATTTAATATATGCCATGTGAAAAAATTCAACCGCAAAACGCGCAGCGAGTTCCGACAGATCGCCATCATATTGGGCAGATAATGAGTTCGAGATCGAAGTGATGAGTACTTGTCCCTTCAATAATTCCCGTTCCTGCAGATCAGGGTTGCTTTGAATAATTTGATTCCGCGCTAGCACGCTCTCCTTCGAGATTCGTGTTCGAGTACACTGGAGCACGCAATGATCGAGTTTTCATTTGTCAGTGGGTGCCGCGTTGCGTAAATACAATGATTGAATCGGAATGACATCGTTTGGCGGCGAAATTCAACGAAAGTGCTTGGCAAAGGCAATAAAGAGAGGGAAGTTTAATTTGGTACAAAATTAATAATGTGGTTGCTGTGTGCTTGAGTCAAAGTACCGATGATGATCGATCGTTGTTTGTCACGGAACGAGAACTGCATCGGATATCGAAACAACAACGTTTAGAAGAACGCCAAAAACGTCTAGAAGAACGCCAAATAATCGTTGTATTCCACCAAATGGTAGCATCGGAATCCCGTGAACCCTTGTGGCAATCGTTTATAGCGTGAAAGGAAGGAAAGCCACTGTCACAACTAAATTATAACTATTCACAAAAGCCTGATATTTAGTTATAATTTTATCAGGTATGGTATGAAAGGGTCGGTTAACGACAAAATGCCGGAAGGAGGGTGGAGTGGATGAATTTCATCGTTACAAGTATCGTTGTGGTTTGCGCAATTTGTGTTTATTTGTTCTGGTTTCGTCCGTGGCAAATCAGGTGGGGGGCGACAGACGAAGAAGTTGCACGTACCATGATTGGGGACGACATCGTACCCAACCCCACGTTTCATGCAACACGTGTCGTTACGGTGGAGGCATGTCCCGAAGATATTTGGCCATGGTTGGTGCAGATCGGATGCAAACGTGCGGGTTGGTATAGCTACGACTGGATTGATAATCTCGGGATTCGAAGTGCTGATCGAATCCTTCCGAAATTGCAGCAAATCTACGTGGGGCAATTGATTCCACTCAGTCCAGACGGAAGGGTGGGATTATACGTCAGGGATTTTGCAGAGAACAGATGGATATTGTGGGTCGACAAGAAAAAAGAAAGTACGTGGTACTGGGGGCTGTACCCTACGGACTCCAATAGTACACGTCTGATTACTCGTGTTCACCTAAAGTATAGATGGTTCTCCCCTACCATTATTTTTTCGCTCCTTTTGGATGTAGGTGACATCATTATGATGCGCAAGTGTATGCTTGGAATCAAGCAACGATCGGAATTGTTATCAAAAGAGCGGACGGCGTGAGTACAGATCAATAAGTTGAATCTAACAGATGTACCGAACCCTGATCGGTACATCAAGGTTTCACTGTAGAAAGTCATGAACAAATACGCAGATTTTCCTAAATTATGAAATATCGACCAAATATCGATAAATAACAGAATAGTGAGTCTCGTAGAAGTTACAGTAGCGGATTAAAGATCATTGATCTTTAAGAAGGGAATGGGCAACCGCGTCACAGTTAGACGTACACTTATCTGTCAGTTTTCTTTGTTCTATTTTTTTGCCAAAACCGTTCTAAGTTGAGGATAGCGAATGTGTAGTACCAACGAGCGCCCTCCCCACACTGCGGCGATTTCTACCCAAATAATCCACTCAACTGCTATGTTCTTTGTGTGTTCAGCGGAACTGAAAAAAATCATGATGACTGCCCGAACTACAAAAAGTACAATCCAACTGATCGCATATCGCCAGTCTCCCTGCATCACCCAATTTTCATCTTGTGATTTATATACTTTTGTGTACCCTGCCTGAAGCACTCCAAATCCAATGCCAATGACCACAGAAATCACACATTCTAGCACTTGGATACTAGGGACGGGATGGGGCAGATTTTGATAAGCCGCGATTAGACTTACAACAGGCATGAAATAAAAGCGAAACCGAGTCGGGCGGCGTGGGGTAAGTTGGCGAACGATTACGAAAATAAGTAAGGCTAACAGAATGATGCTCATTAGGAGCGAATGGAAATTCAATTGAAGTCCTCCTTGTCATCCGCTTCAAGCGTGTCTTGAGTTACTGTAAGCAACAACCGAATACCATTTATGACAATCGATAGTTCCTCTGGCTTTAGCCGACTAAGTGCATTCACGACTGCCTGATTTGCGAATTTCGAACGGTCGTTTTCCATAAATCGGGTCACGTTCTCCGTGGTCGTAATCTTCACTGCTCGCCTATCGTTGGGATTAGTCATCTTTAGCAAAATGTCATGTGAAATCAGCCGTTCGACCATTCCAGATACGGTACTTTGGGTCATCTGCAAGTTTTGCGAGAGTTGTTTTATGCTAATTGATTGATGAGAAATTACCTCCTGAATGACACGCATTTTGGGTACAGTGAAGCCCACCTGTTCTGTCTGTTTTTGAATACTCTTTTCAAAGTGTCGATGTAAAGATCTGATCGATCTGCGAATAAACCTTGCTTCCTGTTCCATAACCGTTCCTCCACAAATACATCGTATAAGATATATCGTACGCGATGTGTTTTAAGGAAAAAGAGATTGTGTATCAATTGGCGCGCGCCGTTTTTATGCGATTTGGACAACAAAAGTCACTTCTGATTACTTTGCGAAATCCAATGTGATTTCAGTTGATATTTTGGGTTTTGCACCTCAGAAGGGAACACGTGTTAGCCTACGCCTTCAGGCCCTTTGCGTTTTTTTAGATGTGGATGAACGCGCCCAGTAGCAAGCTGACAAACAGTACCGCGCTGAAGCGGATCAAGGTGAGTGAGGTGGCCTTGAACGCCGCTTGCAGTTCCTGACCTGCGTTGGTCAAAAGGAATCGACGGGGGATGGGCGTCGTTGAAAATACCAGCAACAACGTCAGCAGTGCCCACGGCGTGATTTGCCTGGTCGCAACAAAAACCACAATCAGCGCGTAGGAGAGGATGAACGTCGCACCGAGCGCAGTGGCACCACCCTTTTTCCCTAGTACGATCGGCAGGGTTCTTCTACCTCCTTGGACGTCGTGTTCAAAGTCGCGCAGGTTATTGGCCAGCAGGATTGCTCCGATCAGGAGGCCGACTGGCAACGACGCCAGAAACGCGTGCCATGTTAGGTGATGTGTCAGGATGTAGTAGGTGATCATGACAATGACCGGACCCATAAAAAATCCGGCAGTCACTTCGCCGAACGGGGTATAGGAAATCGGATACGGGCCGCCGGAATACAAGTACATGACGCCCAGGCTGACGACGCCCGTTACCGCCACCCACCACGAGCTGCGGACGGCAATGTACGCGCCAAGCAGCACGGCGATTCCGATCGCAAGCGAGAACGCGAAGAGTACGACGCCGGGCGCAACACCGTCGCGCACGATGGTGCCTGCAATCCCCACCATGTCCTTATTGTCTAGGCCGCGCTTGTAATCCATATACTCATTGATCATGTTGGCACCCGCCTGAATTAGCATTGAGGCGATCAGCATGGCGAGAAACAGCCAAAGATCGAATCGATGCCCGGCGATCGCGAGTCCCGCACCAACAAGTACAGGCGCAAGCGAGGCGGTCAGTGTCGGAGGACGCAGCAATCGCCAGGCGATGGCAAAACCGTTGAGCGTCATATTCATACTTCCTTTCAGGAGATGACTAGTTAACCTTCAAGCGTGTCTTAATAATACTTTATGTTACTATATGATTTGCGCAGAGCTGAATATAGATGTAGTAGTTTTTGAGAGTTGCATGATACAAAATGCATTTTTACGATAACATCCTAATGATCTATTAAGAATAGTCCTTTTTAATCTCACTCTAGCAAAAAATTAGAAGCAATATATAGTTGCTGAGGCAATTAAAAATATATCAAATCGAACGGGAGTCGATCGAATGAAGAAGAGCATTATCTCAAGCGTGGCCGTTATGTCCACCATTTCTATGGCGGCGCTTGGCGCATTTTCAGTGGGTACTCTTCCAGTGCAAGCCGCGCAAGTGCATCATACCGCAAAACATGCAGCTCCGAAACTAAAATTGCAACACATTTATCTGACCATTATGCCGGGATCTCACCTTGGTCCAGATGGGAAGATGCACGATAGCTATTCACCGACCGATTTCACGGTAGTTCAGGGCGTGCCGGTACAAGTGACCATTTACAATTATGATGGCGGTCCGCACAGCTTCACCTGCCCAACTTTTGGTCTTAATGTAGTCATCCCCGGTACCAGTAAGAATGGCGTTCCAAATGTTAAAACCTTCACTTTTACACCGCAAAACACTGGTTCTTTCATGTGGCAATGCGAACTCCAGTGTGACGGCGGTTCGGGAACGGACTTTTCGATGTGGAATGACGGCTACATGGTGGGCACTGTCAAGGTGGTGCCGAACAACGGCAACGAACAGTTTGTTACCCTGACGGTTCAAGGTGGCTTGGATTACGGCCCAACCAAGAAGACGAAGCATGGCACCAGCAACATGCACGACGCCTTCTCTCCCGCCTCGTTCACAGTCACTCCGGGTATTCCGGTTCATCTCTCAGTGTACAACTGGGATACGGGCGATCACAGCATTACCTCTTCGGCGCTCGGTCTGAACCTGATGATTAAGGGTGCCGATAAGGCCGGCGACGTGAAGGCTAACAACTTCACCTTCACCGTACCGAAGGCAGGCAAGTACAAGTGGCAGTGCGAGATCAAGTGCGACGGCGGCATGACCAGTTACTCGATGACGCACGTTGGGTATATGGAAGGCTACATCAACGCAGTCAACTAACTTCACTAGTGTTTCTG
>JAJZCJ010000119.1 GCA_021846145.1 Bacillota bacterium | reverse complement strand
CATTTCATCGCATCAGCCATCGTTGAAAAAGACATTGTAACCGTCTTATTATTCACTTGTGCTGTCGCCAAATAGGGAAGCAAATACACATGACCCAACCTCGCAGTATTATGTATCATTTGTGATGATACGCGATAATTATTAGTCGGCTGAAATGCAGTGGCAGCCTGTGCACTTATCGGGGTAAGACATATAGTAACAATCATCAACATAGTAAGCGAAAATAATAATAGACGCTGTCGGATCATGATAGAAAATCCCCTCCAGCATCTATTATGAATAAGTGATCAAGAGCATGTCAACCTTAAGTTCGTTCGATAATCACGGCAATTCCTTGGCCACCGCCGATACACAGCGAGACAGCGGCATAACGCAGGTGATTACGCTGGAGTTGCAACGCCGCACTTAAAAGCAACCGAGCTCCACTTGCTCCTACTGGATGGCCAAGTGCAATCGCCCCACCAAGTGGGTTTAATTTATCGTCAGGTATGGCCAGCACTTTTTTAACGGCAAGTGTTTGTGCAGCAAATGCTTCGTTGATTTCAATAACATCCATCTCTGACATGGATAATCCTGTCCTTTTGAACGCTTTTTCTAAAGCCGGCACAGGCCCGATGCCCATGCGGGTTGGATCTACCCCAGCAATCCCATAACCGATAATTTTAGCGATGGGCTGTAGTCCGTAGTTTTGTACTGCATCGCTACCTGCCACAATTAATGCTGCCGCCCCGTCATTAATACCACTCGCATTGCCAGCAGTGACTGTGCCATCTTTACGAAATGAAGGTTTCAGCGAAGCTAATTTTTCAATCGTTGTCGCGGGACGAATGTGTTCATCCAATACTATTTCAGTCGATCCGCGCTTTGACGAAATTGTTACCATAGTAATTTCTTCCGCAAATTGTTCGCGAGAAGCTGTGGCACGCAAATGGGAAGCAAGTGCAAATTCATCTTGTTCTTGTCGAGAGATATTATAGCTGTCTGCGAGGTTTTCCGCCGTGTCACCCATGCTACAACCAGCCAAGTCATCCTTTAAGGTAGCCCATAACATATCAGTGACGACAGGTGCGCCTGATCCAAAACCAAAGCGAGAGGCGTGCATTGAATAAGGAATGCGGCTCATGTTTTCTGCGCCTCCAGCTAAACCGATCTCACTATATCCGAGCATAATGGATTCTGCTGCGGAAATGACCGCTTGTAGCCCAGAACCACACAATCGATTGACAGTTAGCGCGGGAGTAGACTCTAGTGTTCCTGCGCGCAACCCCACATGACGCGCAAAATAGGCTGCATTTGCAGAAGACTGAATCACATTCCCAAACACGACATTATCAATTTGTTTGCTGCTTATATTTGCCCTAGCCATTGCCGCTACACTTGCTGTAACAGCCAAATCTTCCGCAGGCACATCCTTTAAGCCCCCACCAAAACTACCAAAAGGGGTTCTGGCACCACCGAGAATATATACTTCTCTCACTCATAACTACCTCCTTTGATTACATGAATATTGATCAATAATGAGCACCAACCACAAATTGCACTGGCGTATTGTTTGATACGACAGAGTAGGGTTGAGGAGATTGGGCAATCACCTCCCCTTGGGCTGCTTGTGACGCACTCTTATACGTATAAGAATAATGAATGTGACCAGCCATTAGTTGATGAGTAGCTACACTAAGTGAAAGACCCTTTAAATCCGGAACGAGCACATCGCCACGTGATACACCTACTGTTAATACCACTTTTTCTCCTTTGGCAAGCGCGTGCTTAGGAAGAGGATTCGTTGCGATGATCTTGCCATCAGTGGTGTTCACTGCTTTAGTAATCATTTGCACCTGGTTACTTTTTACACCTAGACTCAATAATTTTAACAAAGCATCTTGAATCGAAGCCCCATTGAGATTGGGCATGATGTACTTATTAGGTTTCCCTGTCTTTGGTTGTTGATTGCTTGATGGCAGCAGTCCCTGACTATTGATATGGTTCGAAGATACACCACTACCAAACCACCAGATAAATCCAATAATTACCATGATTATCAGAACGGCTAACAATAACCAACCACGAAGTGGTGATGCCGTGACTGTCCTCACATCAGGTTCAGGCAGTTGTTCACGGATTGAATCCTCAACTTGCGAAGTGGTCAACCAGTTTTCCTCATCCGTTTGCAAAACGACCAGTATGTTCGATAATTCGCTTAACCCATCTGCATTAGAATACGTAAATTCCTCTAATCTTTGTAATCCCGACTTTAAATATGCTGGCAGTGGTTGATCATGCTCGCGTTCAAACGATTCATTCCACTCCAATAAGTTTAAAATATAGTGGGCAAGCAAAAGTGAACTATCCTTTTTCGCAGCTATACTCACATGGTAATTGTCATTAGGCAAGCCAAGCATTTGCGGAATCGCACCATCCCAAAGTACTTGTCCTGCACTAAAAGGGAAATAAATTTGATGGTGATGCAACGCTTTGATCCCTTGTATCATTTGCTCAGCAGATTCATAAATCTTACTTCGATGTAATGACGGCAATCCAATTTGCACTTTTTCAGGCCTAGCAAAAACACACAAAAAGGACTTACTGATTCGTTCCCCATCGAGCAATTCCGCAACATACGGATGAGACACTACACTTCTTTTTTGCAACCATTGTAAAAACCACGGTTGATCAGCAACAGCATTAGGGATGAGCGTAATCAATACTTGACGATTTAATCTTTTATCAACACCCAATCCAAATTGCCAACCGTCACAAAGCGGGTCGATGTGTTCCACATCATAGCGTTCAGTTAATGCCAACACGGCATTTCCCACCTTTGCATACGGAATTATCGCTCATTGGGCGAGGAAGGAAATCGAAGCCTTTCCGCTCTGCGTTGCAATCGCTGTTCCCTACGGGCAGGTGCACTTTGATAGTGCCATATTTCTTCATCCGTTTCTGGGATAATCGCTGGCACCTCAACTGGCCTGCCGTGTTCATCAATCGCAACAAACGTTAAATAAGAGGTACCTGTTAAGCGCTTAACGCCCGTCATCAAGTTCTCAGATTCGATTTTAACAAATATCTCCATCGAGGTGTGGTGAGTCCACGTGACAAAGGCCTCCAATTGGATCGTATCCCCCACCTTGATGGGAGCCAGAAAATCCACACTGTCCGTAGATGCCGTAACCACAGGTTTCCGGCAATGGCGCATGGAGGTGATACTGGCAATTTTATCTACGTAGGCCATGACGAGACCCCCGAAAATATTACCATATGAATTAGCATCTGGCGGCAATACTAAATCCGTCATAAATGTCTTTGATGCGCTAACTTTTTTTGCTTCCATCATTGATTCTCCTAAATTTTTTCTCTTTTCAACAAAACGCCCATGGAACCAAAAACGCCAGGAATTGGGGCTTCCGGCTTCTCGATCTTCACCCTTATGCCAGCGACGATAGGATACTTAGCAAGCACGGCAGTCGCAAGCTCTTCTGCAATAGCCTCTAACAACTTCCTGACCCTGCCCTGCACAATGTCTCGTGTCATATTATACACTTCCCCATAATCGACTGATAGCGTCAGATCATCTTGTCTTCCGGCATGCGCAAGATCACAATCCAGTTCAAGGGAAATCAAAAATCGTTGCCCTAATCGGTTTTCCTCTGGATAAACACCGTGATACGCATAAAAACTCATATTTTGCAGGAAAATGGTATCCATCATTTACTCCTCGCTTTCAACTATATATAATGCAGCACTACTCCCTGCCACATATCCAGTGGAAAACGCAGCAGTAATATTGTATCCGCCGGTATGTGCATGCAGGTCAAGTAATTCCCCCGCAAAATACATTCCCCTAACATACTTGGACGCCATTGTGTACGGCTCAACCCCTTTTAAATCCACCCCGCCGCCTGTAACAAACGCGCGATCAATACCCAACGTGCCATCAACTTCTATACGCCAGCGTTTGATTTGCAACGCCAGTATATCCCAGTTTGTTTGCACATAATCTAACGCGCGCTTCCCCTCCAAGCCCACCTCATTGATCAGCACATCCGCCAGTCTTTCAGGCACATATGCTTTAACAATTTGCTTAACTAATTTTTTGGGCTGATGGGAAGCAGCTTCGTGGAGCTCCTTTTTCACCTCGTCAAGTGACTTAGCAGGCACAAAGTCAATCTGAATAATACAATTTTCCTGTTGGTGTCGGTGGCTTACCTTCACCAAGTATTGACTAAGTCTTAACGCCACCGGTCCAGAAAATCCGAAATGCGTAAAAAGCAAATCTCCTTCCTCATTGGCTAATACCTTCTTGCGCTGATCCAGTAATTTTACATTCACACCTCGCACTGCAATTCCCTGCAATAGGTGAGTAGTAATTCGCAAATCACTAGATACAATTGGTACTGACGTAGGATACGGCGCAACAATCCGATGCCCAACCGACTTTGCAAACCGATAGCCATCTCCAGTTGAACCGGTTGCTTGTGCCGTGATTCCTCCCGTCGCGATCACCACCGCTTTTGCATTCAAGATCCCTTGGTCAGTGATCAATCCCATGAATTTCCCCTGCTCAAACAATATCTGTCGAACAGGTTGGTTTAATCGAATCTCTACTCCCAAGTGCTGCATTTCATCTATTAAAGTTTGCAAAATCGTCATTGCCCGATGTGTGGCAGGAAACAAACGGCCATGATCTTCCTCCACCAATTGCACACCACGAGTGGTAAAAAAGTGGATAATTTCTTGATTGGACCACTTAGCATACACACTATGTAAAAATCGTCCGTTTCCAGGAGTGTTTTCAATGAGATGAGCGATGCCTTGCGAATTCGTGACATTGCATCTACCACCACCAGAAATAAGCAACTTTTTACCCAATCGATCCCCTTTTTCTAGTAACATCACGTGCGCTCCATGTTGACCTGCAGCAATCGCGGCAAAAAGTCCGGCTGGGCCACCTCCCACGACGATTATATCTGGTACACTATTGTTCATTCGCAGTTTGTCTCCTTCTATGCATTTACTCCATGTATAATATACTGTATACGAATGCTAGGAAGAAGGTATTTGATGTTTAATCCAGCGCACCGCATGCAAACTGTTACTGAAGCTGTCTTTTATGAGTTAATCGATATTGCAAACGAACGACGTTTAGCGGGCAAAAATGTGATCGATCTTGGCATTGGCTCACCAGATATGCCACCGCCAAAAATTTTGCCAGAAACACTGAAAATGGCGCTTGATCAACAAGGCATTTACGGCTATCAACGAACAGAAGGAATTGAGCTATTTAAAAATGCAATAGCAGAATTTTTAGATCGTCGCTATCAAGTGCGTGTCTCGCCAGACAATGAAGTACTGGTAACTATGGGCGCACAAGATGCGCTAGCCCACTTGGCGCTGGCTTTTATCAACCCAGGGGACATTGTTTTGCTGCCCGATCCCGGATATCCTATTTATGAAGTATCCGTACTATTGGCAGGTGGTATACCTTATTTAATGCCTTTGATTAAAGAAAATAACTTTTTACCCGACTTAGATAATATCCCTTCTAATATTTTGAAAAAAGCAAAAATGATGATAGTAAATTATCCTAGCAATCCTACCACCGCTGTTGCTCCGCCTGATTTTTTTGCACAATTGGTCACTTTTGCTCAACGCAACCAAATTTTTGTTGTTCATGATGCGGCATATATTGAATTAGTTTTTGACGGATACACAGCGCCCTCATTCCTTCAAACACCCGGCGCGAAAGAAGTTGGAATTGAACTGTTTTCCTTTTCCAAAACATTTAATTTTGCTGGACCACGTTTGGCATTTGCGGCAGGCAATCAACAAATACTAAAAACACTTGCAAAATTAAAATCACAAATTGATTATGGTGTGTTTACTGCCATCCAAATTGCAGGTGCGCATGCGCTCACTCATGAAGTTGATTTTATTGAGCAAAATCGCCAGGAATATCAGAATCGAAGAGATGCTCTCTTGGCTCCTCTTTTGCATGCGGGATGGCCAGTGATAAAACCATTAGGCACTATGTTTGTGTGGTTAAAAACACCTAAGCATTTGAAATCAGATACATTTTCCAAGCAATTACTTAAAGACACAGGTATAATCAGTGTTCCAGGTAATGGTTTTGGAAAATATGGCGAAGGCTATGTACGTCTCGCGCTCGTACAATCAGCAGATATAATGCATCAGGTGGGGAAAACCATTAGCAATCAGTTCCCCCTTTAGTTCAGTTTCAAACATTTTGCTTATTAATGTTGAAATTTGTCGTTAAAATGGTAAGCTATAGGCATATAATCACGAGGGGTGGCATTGGAAAGATGGCGTACGCAAATTCGACGACTGGATGGTCGTCCGAAAAAAGCAGTCAGCTGAAAAATTTAATTTTGCGCCATGTTTCCCACGGTGGATCAGTATTGGACGCGTGCGAACAATTTGAGTACGAAACCGGTGGGTTACATAAAAAGCGAGCAAATTATTGGCGATGGAACTTATTTATTAAACGCACTTGTAAAGAAGAATTTTATCGCGCAAGACAAACAGGATTAAAATCAAGGATTTATAAACTAAATGAGCAAATTACATCGAAGCCGATGAACGAAGGCTTAAAAGCATACAGCGACGGAGAGAACACTTCCTCTGAACGACTTATTAACTCAGTAATTGAGATGATCGAAGAGCGCAAAAATGTCGAACACCGATATGAGGAACAAACTGTTCACTTAGGTGAAGCAAATCAATCAATTCACTCCCTAGAAGATGAAATACACCAACTTGAATTGCATTATGCAGAAAAAGAGCAAGAATTATATGAAAACGTACAAACTTTACAAGATTCGATAAGAAAATACCAACAATTATCTGAATCCTATGAGTTGCTTAAATCTTCTTCTACTCGCGAATATCAAAACATGCAAGGACAAGTTACACAAATGAAGCAGGAATACGATCGAATGGGTTCTCAACTTGAAGAGCTACGCACGACCAATGCCAAGCAAATCCAGCGGTTGGAAACCCAATTATGGGAATCGCTTGTTAAGAATAAAGAACTTACTGCTGAAATTAATCGACTCAATGAAGAGAAGGGCGTCTTGGTTCGCTCGATCACTGACTTTGCTTCACAAATGACTTCCATGCTTCCAGGACAAAAGGAAGCAGAAATCCAGACACAAGCTGCGATCACAACGGTCAATAAGACGGTTTCCTTAGCAGAAAAAAATGAAGCAGCAAATCAATAGTAGTTATTATTGAACCGACTGGAACAATCACGGCTTCCTATATGAACTGGGGGGAGCCTTTTTGTTAATTTAAGAGGCAAATAAAAAAACAGCCTTCCATAAACGAAAAGCCGCTTCATTAAAAAATATATTGTGGAGGCACCACCCGGATTCGAACCGGGGAATGAAGGTTTTGCAGACTGAAATCGCATATGCTGAAGATGAGGTGATGGTCATGGCTGAAAAGAAAGCCAAGAGTTCAATAACGTTTAAGATGGATTCTGTAGGTAGGCTTGTCGCGTCAAAGACGTTTCGCGATAAGCTGCACACAGGGGACATCGTGGAAATTGGTGAGGGAGTTATTAAAATCAAGCCAAACAAGAAGGCCGAAAAGGAACCGACAGCCGCGCAAATAGAAGCAATGAGGCTTCTGGGAGAAAAAGCGATTGAGGATTTTAAAGCTGGCAAGACCATTCCTTTTGATGAGGTGGTAAGGAGGCTGGGGCTTGACTAGTCAATATCAAATTGTTTTACACCCTGAAGATGTAAAGGATTTGCTCAAATTGGACAAGCAGTTCAGCTGAAAGCAAAATCAACCATCGCAAAATTGAAAATTGACCCTACAGCAGGTCAGACATTACATGGACGTTTGAAAGGGTTTCGTTCCCTCGAATTCACGGCGCAAGGGGGCACCTATCGTGCGGTTTACCGTATTCAGGAAGATACATGCGTTGTATTTATCATTGGGTCACATGAGAACATTTATAAGCAAGCTGAACGGCGCGTAAAACAGCTTAAACCCCGTTAACAAATCCGGACGGCCCAGCCATCGCCAAGCCGCCCTTCAGTTCATCCCTTGATAAACTTCCCTGTCTTCTTGCTCCGTTTTGGTTTGCGCAACAGTTGGTGCCGTACCCCATGTAACCGCGAAAACATTACTTGTCTTGGACACCGAAAAATTGGTTAACCAATTTGGCGTGACAACCAGCGCATAATCTGCAAAGGAAGCTCTCCTTACTACTCTCGCAAGGCGTACACCCCAAAATCGTGAGCGAGAGGCTAGGCCACAGCAACATTCAAATCACACTGGATACCTATAGCCATCTGCTACCGAACGTGCAGAAAGAAGCCGCCGCCTTTGATGAGGCGATACGGATTGCAAAAAAATAACCCCTATTTTCTGGATGGTAAACGAGCGTAGACGAAAACAAAAAAGACACTTCTGAGAAGTGCCGATAAACCGCGTCAGTAAAAGATTTTTTGGAGGCGCCACCCGGATTCGAACCGGGGAATGAAGGTTTTGCAGACCTTGGCCTTACCACTTGGCTATGGCGCCAAATATACAAAAAAGTGGCTCGGGACGGAATCGAACCGCCGACACGAGGATTTTCAGTCCTCTGCTCTACCGACTGAGCTACCGAGCCATAGAAAATGGTTGCGGGGGCAGGACTTGAACCTGCGACCTTCGGGTTATGAGCCCGACGAGCTGCCAACTGCTCCACCCCGCGATGTTAATGGAGCTCCCAACCAGAATCGAACTGGTTACCTCATCCTTACCATGGATGCGCTCTACCGAGTGAGCTATGGGAGCAAATAAACTGGGGAGGCAGGGATCGAACCTGCGAATGACGGAGTCAAAGTCCGTTGCCTTACCACTTGGCTACTCCCCAATATCTTTGCTTATTAAATGTGGTGGAGGGGGTAGGATTTGAACCTACGAAGCTTTCGCAACGGATTTACAGTCCGCTCCATTTGACCACTTTGGTACCCCTCCAAAACAAGTTCATTATAACATAATCTGATCTCAACAGAAAAACGTAACACGGAGTATTCCTTATCGTTCGTAGGATAAGCCCTCGACCGATTCGCATCCGTCTGCTCCACCTATCACTAGGCTTCCACACCGGACCGATT
>JAJZCJ010000118.1 GCA_021846145.1 Bacillota bacterium | reverse complement strand
GCCGAGCAAAGGGTTTTATTATTGTTTTGGTTGTGGTGCAGGTGGTACGGTGATTACTTTCCTCATGGAAATGGAACAATTGACCTTTTATCAGGCCATCAGTAAGTTGGCTGACAAATCAGGTTTGCAGATGCCAGTGTTCGATGAGGGAGTGCAGTCAGGTGAAGAGAACCGACGCAAAAATTTGTTGGCGATCCATGAACTAGCTGCAAAGTATTACAACCATATTTTAATGAATCACAATGCAGGAATGCAAGGGCTTTCTTATTTTTTGCACAGGGGATTGACAAAAAAGACCTTGGCACAATTTCAGCTAGGCTATGCGCCGGTGGAGGATCGCTTATTAACTGATTTTCTTCGAAAAAGAGGGTTTGCAACTGATGATCTGATTCAGGCGGGAGTTACTCAAGTAAGTAGTACAGGCGAGTTGAGAGACCGATATCGGAATCGAGTGATATTTCCAATATGGGATTTGCAAGGGCGAACCATTGGATTTGGTGCGAGAACTCTGGGCAATGATCAACCCAAGTACATTAATACGAGTGACACGGAACTGTTTCATAAGGGTAGGATTTTGTATGGACTAGCAAAGGCTCGGCACAAAATTCGTCAAACGGGTCAAGTGATACTGCTTGAAGGCTATATGGATGTCATCGCTTTTCATCAGTATGGAATTACCAATGTGGTGGCCGGATTGGGGACAGCTCTTACGCCCGAACAGGCGGGACTTTTGCAACGCGTAGCAGAAGATGTGATTCTGCTATACGATGGCGATGCAGCGGGTCAGAAGGCGTCCATGCGTTCACTTGAGGTATTGAGAGATGTGGGATTGGATGCCCGCGTGGTAGAACTTCCAAACGGCAAAGACCCTGATGAGTGGATACGAGAAAATGGTATCGAGGCTTGGCAAGGAATAGTCGGAAAAGGAAAGCGTGCACTGGCCTATCAACTGTCGCAACTCACGCATCAGCATCCTGATCACATGGGGCGCGGCAGAATTGATTATGTTCGCGATGCAATTGAAGTCGTAGCAAAAGAGTCGAGTTCCATAGAACGCGAAGCAGCACTTGAATGGCTAAGCAAAACATATAATATGCCGATTTCCGCACTTCGAGAAGATTTAACAAGGCATATAAAGGCACAACAAAGAAAATTGCATACGGATAATAACGGAAAAATGTGGAATACTTTGAGCCGTATACCCTTGGTAACTGAAAACCAGTCCCTCGCGCCTCTAGAAGGGAAAAAAATAATTTCTGAGAGACAGTTACTTACTTACATGTTACTCGATGCAAGGGTGGCAAAACAAGTGCAACAGGAACTAAATAGTGAGTTTTCTGAGCCTATACACAGCGCCTTACAAGCCTATTTATACCAGTTTTACATTGACCATGACAAGTCAGATCCAGAACTTTTTTTAAATTTTCTTGATGATCCAAATTTACTTGGGTTTGCAACGGGATTGCTGCAAAAAGCTAGTGACGAGGGTGTGGATACTGACCAATCTCGACAGAAAATCGAGGATTATATTCAGTGTTTGGTGGGTGATGGGATAGAGAAAGCCATGCAGGGGGTGGTGGAACAATTGAAAATAGCCACCGAGCGTGGAGATGTGGAGAAAATGCGTGATCTGGGCAATCAATTAACGGAACTTAGAAAACAGTTGAATGAGACACAACGGCACGTGATACGTTTGGGGGTTTTTCAGGAATGAAAGGGGGGCGGAAGGTGAATAAAGAAAGGCAAGACGAGACGCGGTTAGGCGAAACAATAGAGGATGTAAAGGATCATCTTCTCTCCTCTGGGAAGAAACGCGGGTTTTTAAATTACCAAGAAATTGTGACCCGAATGGCTTCATTTGATTTGGAAAGTGATCAATTTGAGGATTTTCTGGATCAACTTGGCGACCACGGGGTTGAGATATTAAACGAAACCGATGAAATAGATGAGGACAATGAGGTCGAGGAAATAGAAGAACGGGATATAACAGATGAAAATCGTCAGACCGAAGAATTTGATTTGACTGATCTTAGTGTTCCGCCAGGGATAAAAATCAATGATCCAGTGCGGATGTATCTCAAGGAAATAGGGCGAGTATCGCTTTTATCGGCAGATGAAGAGGTTGAACTCGCAAAGCGTATCGAACTAGGCGATGAGGAAGCAAAGCGTCGTTTGGCAGAAGCTAACTTGCGCCTTGTAGTTAGCATTGCGAAACGTTATGTGGGAAGAGGAATGCTTTTCCTTGATTTGATTCAGGAAGGCAACATGGGACTGATCAAAGCAGTGGAGAAATTTGATTATCTTAAAGGATATAAATTTAGTACGTATGCGACTTGGTGGATTCGTCAGGCGATAACCAGAGCCATTGCTGATCAAGCGCGAACGATTCGGATTCCTGTGCACATGGTCGAAACGATCAATAAACTGATTCGCATCTCGCGTCAGCTATTGCAAGAGTTAGGGCGAGAACCAAGCGCGGAAGAGATTGCTCAGGAAATGGATATGAGTCCGGAAAAGGTGCGCGAGATTCAAAAAATTGCTCAAGAACCAGTGTCGCTTGAAACGCCAATTGGAGAAGAAGATGATTCTCACTTGGGTGATTTTATTCCAGATGAAGATGCGCTGGCACCTGCTGATGCAGCCGCTTATGAGCTTTTGAAAGAGCAGTTGGAAGATGTGCTTGATACGCTTACAGAGCGAGAAGAAAATGTGTTAAGGCTGCGCTTTGGACTGGATGATGGCCGGACAAGAACGCTCGAAGAAGTGGGCAAGGTTTTTGGTGTGACGCGGGAACGCATTCGTCAAATCGAGGCGAAAGCACTGCGCAAATTGCGTCATCCTAGCCGGAGTAAACGACTTAAAGATTTTCTGGAATAGGGAATTACCTGCAGCTGCAACCTTGCAGCTGCTTTTTAAAACTTGCGGGGCGGGGCTCATTTTGAGATAATAAAAAAATGCAAACGGTTTCAAGTTGACACTGACCGACTGATCGGTCAAGTGTATATTAATAGAAGTGGATGTGAGTTTATGGATTTTGAATTGACTAAAGAGCAGAAAATGATACGTGATATGGTACGGGATTTTTCCGAAGGTGAAATTGCACCAAATGCGGTGGAAGTGGACCGCACAGGTGAATTTCCACTTGCGACGTTTCAGAAAATGGGCAAGCTTGGGTTGATGGGGCTTCCTATCAGTGAAGAGTATGGTGGCGCGGGAGCTGATACAGTGTCTTATGCGCTTGCAGTTGAAGAAGTGGGACGTGCTTGTGGAAGTACGGGACTTAGTTATGCCGCACATACGTCACTTGGTTGCGGGCCGTTATATTATTTTGGAACAGAAGCGCAAAAGCAAAAATACCTTACTCCGCTTGCAACTGGGGAAGCATTGGGCTCATTTGGTCTAACGGAGCCCGGTGCCGGTTCGGATGCGGGTGGCACACAAACGAAGGCCAAGAAAGACGGCAATGAATACGTGATAAATGGCAGCAAATCGTATATTACCAATGCCGGATACGCAAAAACAATCGTGGTCACAGCAGCGTTAGGTGAAAAAAATGGACGCAAGGTGATTGGCGCGCTGATTGTACCTACGGATACGCAAGGTTATACGGTAGTGCGTACCTATGACAAACTTGGCATGAGAGGAAGCAATACGGTAGAATTGGCTTTAGATGATGTGCGCGTACCTGAAGAAAATGTACTTGGTGATCCGGATGCCGGATTTCGGCAATTTCTATATACATTAGATGGCGGTCGCATTAGTATTGCTGCACTTTCGGTGGGTATTGCCCAAGCTGCGTATGAAGCAGCGTTGCAATATGCGCAGGAAAGAGTGCAATTTGGTCATGCAATTTCTAAATTCCAGGCTATTTCGTTTAAGCTTGCCGACATGGCCATGCAAATTGAACTTGCGCGCTTGATGGTGTTAAAGGCGGCATGGCTAAAAGATCAGCATAAGTCGTTTACTAAGGAGTCGGCCATGGCTAAGTTGTTTGCCTCTGAAATCAGTATGAGAGCAGCAGATCAGGCCGTGCAAATTCACGGTGGAGCTGGCTATGTAAAAGATTTTCCTGTGGAGCGCTATCTGAGGGATGCGAAATTATTGGAAATTGGCGAAGGTACTTCAGAGATTCAGCGACTGGTTATCGCAAGGCAAATTGGCTGTTAAAGGGGCAACGGTGTGATTACCAACCATGTTCATGAATTGCCTGTTCGACTAAATACCATTGTGCAATTAGTCACCAAGGCAGGTTGTGTGGCCGATATTGGTAGTGATCATGGGCAAGTTCCTTTAGCTCTTCTAGAGCAAGGCAGGGTTGAACGAGCCATCGCAGTGGAGGTGGCTCGTGGTCCTTTTGTAATGGCAGAAACTGCTTTTCGCAAGTCGCGGTACCATGGACAACTAGAAGCTCGGTTTGGTGACGGATTGCATCCCTTGCAAAAGGGAGAGGTACAAGGCATCGTCATCGCTGGGATGGGGGCAGGTACGATATGGCATATTCTCACTGCTCCTTATGCACTCCGGTTATTATCGGATGATTTGCCGGAACTGGTTGTTCAACCGATGGAGGAGACGGGTCTGATTCGTTTTTTTGCTCGACTGACTGGGTATAAAGTCAAGCAAGACGTATGGATTCAAGATCGAGGATTAATTTATAACTGTTTGCAATTGCATCCTCCGAACAATTTTGAGTTTGCTGATTTTGACAAAGAACTGGCAATGTATAATCAGATGCCGTGGTCTGAAAGAATGGAATTGGAATACGGAATGGCGCTTTACGACAGTCATGACATCGTTTTTAATGAATATTTAACTCTTCAAGTGAAAAAGGCTCGGTATATTCTCGATCAGATTGAACAATCTCGGTCGGTGTCTGCGCAAGAACAAAGAATAAGACTCAATGATTATCTAGGGATTTTAGAAAAAATCAGGTTGTGACATCACTAGAGCGGATTCTCACTAGAGTGAATTTGCTTGTGAACAGCAATGAAATGTACTATACTATAGTACTTGAGGAAGTAAGCTGGGTAATCGCTGGTGTAGTGCCGAAAGGTCGCACGAGAGGAAAGTCCGAGCTCTGTAGGGCAGGGTGCTGGGTAACGCCCAGTGGGAGTAATCCTAAGGAAAGTGCCACAGACATGGAGACCGCCGATGGCCATTTTTGGCACAGGCAAGGATGCAACGGTGCGGTAAGAGCGCACCAGCGGTGCGGTGACGCATCGGCTAGGTAAACCCCACCTGGAGCAAGACCGGATAGGAGTGCAATACGGCGGCCCGCTGTGCACTCGGGTAGGTTGCTGGAGCGGATTGGCAACAATCAGCCTAGATAGATGATTACCACCTCGAACGTGCGAGGCTGAATTAAGCCGTTATCAGCACATGAGGAACAAAACTCGGCTTACAGGCTTGCTTTCTTTAAATAAACCCCTCGTAAGGCATTAGCCTTGCGAGGGGTTTATTTGTTTGCTTAAAGTCTGATCAGTGCTCCACCCCAGATTAAGCCTGCGCCAAAGGCGACTAGTAACAATGTGTCACCTTTTTTGATTTTTCCTGATTTCACATTCGCATCAATGGCAATCGGGATGGTGGCCGATGAATTATTGCCGACGTACTGAATGTTACTGATCACTTTTTCATGTGGAAATTTCATGTTTTTCGCCACCGCATCAATGATTCGCTGGTTGGCTTGATGAGGAATCAAAAAATCCACTTGATCGGCGGAATAGCCACTCTTGTCTAGTACTTCTCGCGCCGTATCGGACATTACGCTGACTGCAAGTTTGAAAATTTTCGGACCGTCCATGATCATCTTTGTCTGCTGTTGTTTGCCCGGGGTCAGCGGATCCAAACTGCCGCCACTAGGAATCAACAGGCTTTGCACGTGCTCCCCATTAGCGTGTATAGAAGTTTCAATAATGCCGACGTCGTCACCCTCGCCCCTAGAGAGCACGACGGCACCTGCACCGTCGGCAAACAGAATGCAAGTGGAGCGATCAGTGTAATCAGTGAAGCGAGTGAGTGTGTCTGCTCCGATCACCAGTACGTGTTGGTGCGTGCCAGCGCGAATAAACTGATCAGCCGTCCGCAGGGCGGTGATAAAACCAGCACACGTAGCGTGAATATCCATGACTCCGGCGTCTGTCAATCCCAAATGGTGTTGAACGATTACTGCTACGGGTGGGAAAATATAGTCCGGAGTTTCAGTGGCGACAATGATCAGCCCAATGTCATTAGGGTTGATTCCCGAATCATCAATCGCACGTTGTGCCGCTTGATATGCGAGATCTGAGGTGGCTTCGCCGGGAGATGCCATGCGACGTTCGCTAATACCTGTGCGAGAGGTGATCCAAGCGTCCGAAGTGTCTACCATTTGTTCTAAGTCCGCATTCGTTAACCGATTTTCAGGAAGATGAGAGCCAATTCCGCTAATTACTGATCGATACAAGAAAACGACACCTCCAATAAGGGTAAGTACTAATTCATGATGCTATTATAATATATAACTTGGTCATAATAGTAGGTGATATTCAACAATCCCGATCTGGGGTATAATTAGATAAAAAGGAGTGTCTGAAAATGGATGAACAAGCGAAGAAATCAGCTTTGCGCGGAATCTCATACGGCCTTTATGTGGTTGGTGTCAAACAAGATGACGAGGTGAACGCTTCCACGGTCAATTGGCTGACGCAAACCTCTTTTGATCCACCGCTTGTAGTTTTAGGTGCAAAAAAGGGCACGACGTCTGAAGAGTGGATAGAAGCGAGTCAAGTGTTTAGTGTGAGTGTACTCGAATCAGGCCAAAAAGATCTAGCGACGGCATTTTTTAAACCACTACATCGCGTTGGCAATAAATTTGGCGAGATACCATTTCAACATGGGCCTACCACCGGTTGTCCGGTGTTAGATGATGCGCTTTCGTGGTTTGAATGTAAGGTGATTGAAATCAACAAATCGGGAGACCACACGATTTTCATTGGTGAAGTGGTCAATGCTGGCGTTCACCGAGAGGGTAAGCCAATGACGCTTGCGGAGACAGGGTTTTATTACGGGGGTTAATTGAGTGATGAACAAATGGACGATTTAAGCCAGGAGGATGTTCACAATCCTCGATGGCGACATAAAGTATTGCAATGGGTGCGCCTGCTTCAATCTGCGGATACACTGGTGGAAATTGAGCAGCAGTTGATCACTATTTTGCCGTGGCGCGTAGCCGCTGTGTATAAGATTGACGAAGCTCATAATCGCATTCGGGCGAATTCCATCAAAGGCTACGAACAGTTGGGGATACGCGAAGCGGAATTCGAACTTTTACCAGCCAACAATTTAATTTCGTATGTCTTTTTAAGAAAAGAAACGGTCAGCGTACTTCAGAAGCAAGATTTACAAAATTACCACATTAGCGAGTTTGGGCACAGGGTTTGGCGGGAATTAAAGTTAGAGAAGGCAGCTGCGATTCCTCTCATCCATAGCGGACAGACGGTAGGTGCCATTTTTATTGCTGGTAGCGATCAGGAAGATTTTTCTCCGAACGCATTGGAGGCGCTGGAACTGATCGCGCCGATGCTAGCTTTTCTTATTATTAAACAAGGTATCTTGGAGGTGCTAGAAGCAGAAAATCGGGCATTTCGATGGATTCAAGAAATGTCGCAGATTCTGCTTTTTGTGCAAGATGAAGCGGAGTTGTGGCGGCAATTTCGCGATATGCTAATGCAAATCGGCAACATTAATGGTGGTGTATATGCGCTTAATTATAATGGGGAATGGGTGGTGGAGGATGTTTTTGGTACCCTTTCCGGCTATCAGGAACAACTTACACTTGACTTTCCTAGGTGGTTAGAACAGCGAACTGCTGATAATTGGACACTAAATCCTATCGTGTGGACGAAGCCAAAGACGCGAATTTTACCTCACTACATAGAAAACGAACCGCAAAATGGCCAAGGGGTTCTGATTTTCATTGGCAATGAGAAAGAACTGTATGCGGCACTGTCTATTTATTCGGAAATTGCTGACCCACTTTTAAAGCGTCTGCTGCCAGCGCTTATTCAATCATTTACGTTGGCGTTTCGTTTAATTCGCCAGCGAAAGTTGTTAGCTCTTATGAGTACACATGACGCATTGACGGGTATTTGGAACCGGCGGGGATTGGAAACGCATTTTGAACTTCTCATGGCTAAACCTGTTGTGGAGCCGATGGTGATGGTACTTCTTGATCTTGATTACTTTAAAGAATTGAACGATCGGGAGGGGCATGAGCGAGGGGATGAAGCTTTAATTGAAATTGCGCGATATTTTCGTTCAACCATCAAGGAGAAAGACGTGATCGCGCGGCTTGGTGGAGATGAATTTGTGTTGATTTTTCATGAAGTTTCGTGGACTGTGCAAACGGTTGAAATGTTGAAACGTTTGGTACATTCGGCTCCACTTTCACAGTTTGGTCTAAAATTGACGATGGGTGTGGTCAATTGTAGTCAAGAGTGCGGCGATTTTCGCACTTGCTACCGATTAGCGGATGAGCGTTTGTACATTGGAAAGCGTAATGGAAAAAACATGCTGTCTGCGCCTGAAGGATTGATTGCTTTATAAACGGGAGGGGAAAAGAGAGAATGGAGATGGCAAAAAGAGACTCTATATTGCGGTTGTTGCATCAAAACGGTCGTTTATCAGCCGAAACGATTGCGTCCATGATTGGTGAGGCACCGGATGATGTGACGAAATGGATCAAGGAAATGGAAGCGGAACATATCATACTTCGCTATTCAGCAACTATTAATTGGGAAAAAGTGAAGTCTGAACGGGTGACGGCGATCATCGACGTGAAAGTGACCCCTCAACGTGAAGTGGGTTTTGACGCGATTGCAGAACGGGTTTATCGTTTTTCCGAAGTGAAGTCTGTGGCCTTAATGTCTGGCGCATATGATTTGCAGGTGGTCATCGAAGGGGATGACATCCGCGAGATTGCGCGTTTTGTTTCTGAGCGACTTGCTACCATTGAGCACGTGATCTCTACTACTACTCACTTCTTATTAAAGACCTATAAATCAGACGGGGTCATTTTTGAGGATAATGAAGGGGATCGGCGATTAGTGGTGACGCCATGACGAACATCACTGAACGCTTATCCAAGACAGTACGTGATTTACCACCTTCAGGGATCAGGCGCTTTTTTGATTTGG
>JAJZCJ010000117.1 GCA_021846145.1 Bacillota bacterium | reverse complement strand
GAGGCTCGGGATCTGGCGGGACTTCCGGTAGTTCAACCGGTGGCTCAACCAGCGGATCTGGCAGCGGGAGTTCGGGGTCAACAGGTGGAAATTCATCGTCGAGTGGGGATCATCACCACGATCACAATCCGAATCACAATCCGACTCCGCAACTAACAAAGCAGCAACAACAAACGCAGGATCAGGCGGCTATAGGAGCGAAGTCGCCAACGATAATTGGGGATTCAAATGTCACGAACTATTATCAAAATGGCCCGCGGATGAGTAATCTTACAACGTTTTATTCTGCAAGCTCACTTAGTCAGGGAGTTGCCATTCTAAACAAATTCATAAATAGCACCACTACAATAACGACGAGTACTTATGATGTCATGCATTTAGGCGTCACTCCCACCACATCGAAGGTCAATACATTGGAGATGGCCGTGAATTTAGTTTCATTGGCGTTTATGTTTGCAGGTGGAGAAGGAGTAGATGCCGCTTCACAAGGGGGGAGTGCTACTGAGGATTTATTAGAGACTGCTGCTAAGGGTACGGGAGAAGTAATGAGTCCTTCCCAAGCAGCCCAAGACATATATAAGGCGGAGCGGCAAGGCACTGCACTTATAAAGTCAGATGCAGCACATCGTTCGGGTAGCTTCTTATCTGAAGAACAATTAACACAGGGTAAGACGTTTAATATAACAGGTGGAGATGGGGTTCAGCGTACCTTGCTTCAAGTTAAAGGCGAGTTGAATGGGAAATCTGGTATATTCGAGTATCTCTTAGGTCCAGATGGTCAGGTGTCACATCAGAGGTTTATTCCTGGTGGCGTAATAAATGGGATTATAAATCAAGTGGTGAAATAGTACCAAAGGGGGGAAAAAGATGAGCAACACATTGAACCTTGTGCTTTCTTACGATTACGTGAAAAGCTTGTTAAATCTAAACTGGAGGGATGTTCTATATGCGATAGACCATGGATTTTTCAGTACGCAGGCCGCGATTGACTATGCAGTTGAATTGATTGGTAAAGAACAAGAACCGTCCCAATCGGTTATTGCTTTAGCTTGTTTAGATAAAGGGGAATCAATACACCCGCATATTGATGAATTGGCAAGTCAGCCGTCTGAACATGAGGACAGTATTTCTCAGAAGAAATTTCTATACGCAATCTTAAATTGGGTATATGAGCACAGGGAGCAATACGAGGATCCTCTTGAAATGGTTGAGATCATTTATGCTGACTTTGACTATCCAGAGGAGATTGCCGGATTTGTTCGCTATATGCCCGTAAGCGATCCCGTCCTCGGTTCATTGGAATTGAACAGAGAACGTTTATTCAATAAATGGAAGGACTACCTGGAGAAGCAAAAGTCGCGTTACTCCATGTGACTTGGTTAACGCAACTTGGACTACTGTCAAGATGTTAGACACAAATGGAAGGACTTTTTAAGCCGTCGAGAGCGCGATGAAATCCTCCATCTGATGTGGTGTTTTATACCCAAGGACGGTCGTTACGCGGAACCGATCATCCAGGTCGGGATTTACGCTGAACTTCGCAACGGGATGAATCAGCGGGAACGGTTAAGTACAGCGCAGCGTGATGGTGACGTCCAACCTCGAATTTGGACAATGGAATACCGTGTTTGGTGACAATCTAGTATGACGTCTTAATATTCAGTAATTAGCGTTGGCAGTGTTATGCATAAATTGGCCGCCATTCTCTGCATTTTTCACTTGCATCAAACAAACGCAAATGGCTACTAAAAAAAAGCAGCATTTCGCTGCCTTTTTTTAGTAACTGCGAAGCGGGGGTGAATAATTTTCTGCCACGTCTGTTCTTTCATCGTGACCAAATGCCAGCAGTACGAACACAGATAGTAAGGTGACCACAAAGAAAATTCCAAATATCAGGGCAAATGAAGCGTGGACAGCGATGAATACGCCCATCATGTAGGGTGCCACCACACCGCCAAGTTTACCAATGCCCATGGCCCATCCTAATCCGGAAGCGCGCGAGGATACGGGATATTGCTCGACAGAGTAGATATAGGTCGCTCCCCATGCGCCTAAATTGCTGAAATTCAGAATCAGACCGAAGATAAGCAGTTCGGTGAGTGATCCAGATAGGCCAAAAAGCAGTGAAGAGATGGCGGAAAATAATCCGAATAACACCAGTGTCCATTTACGTCCGATTTTTTCCACAAACCAAGATGCTGCTAAATAACCGGGAAATTGGGCAATCGCCATAATCAGCACATAGCCAAAACTATGAATCAACGAATAGCCTTTTAGTACCATCACGCTAGGCAGCCAGAAGAACATGCCGTAATATGCAAAGTTCGAAGCGAACCAAAGAATCCACAGCACGGTGGTAAGCTTGCGAAAGGCGGTGGACCACAGACGCTTGACGTTGTCGCCCATCTGTCGTTTCACACCTAGTTTAGAAAATGAAGGGGTTTCCGGCAAATTGCGACGCAAATACAAGGCATAAAGTGCGGGCAATACAGTGATGGCAAATGCCGCCCTCCATGTAAAAATGGGGATCAAAAGGAACCCGATCAGTGCGGCAGTAATGCTGCCGAGCGCCCAAAACGACTCTAGTATTACGGTCCGTCTTCCGCGCAGTTCCGGCGGCGAAGACTCAAGCACATAAGTCGTGGTGACAGGCAATTCTCCGCCTAGGCCAAGTCCGGTGATTAGCCGCATCAGAATCAAAAAGCCGATCCCTGTCGCGAGTGCGCTAATGCCACTGGCAAGTGAGTAAATGACCAGCGTCAAAATAAAAGTCCGCTTCCTGCCTATCCGATCTGCTATCAGTCCAGCGATGGCAGAACCGACAGCCATGCCGATCAAAGTAATGCTGCCAAGCAGTCCTGCAGAAGTGGGACTGATGTGCCAATCCAGCATGAGCGCTGCAATGACAAAGCTAAGCAAACCAACGTCTAGCGAATCAAAAAGCATGCCAAGACCACTTGCGGCTAGTAATTTTTTACTAGATACTTCAGCATTCAAGGGACCAACCTCCTTCGCACGATGCGAATGTTGTTCCTATGAGATATGCCTATTTGCAAAATGGGTGACAAAATAAAACCGCCACACGAGAAAATTTCTCAGGTGGCGGTTGTGATCAATGTAATGCTAGGCGCGTGACTCTTCAAAACGGGTGATGTCAGATTCGTGTTGCAAGGTCAAGCCGATATCGTCAAACCCGTTTAACAACCGCATTTTGCGATAAGGGTCGACAATAAAGGAATGGCGCGTGCCATCCTCTTCGATCACGACTTCTTCTTCTAAATCCACATTGAGCATCATGCCGGGGCGATTTTGTGCGTCCTTTAGTAGTCGATCCACCGTCTCTGCAGGTAGCACAATGGGCAGAATGCCATTATTAAAGCAATTGTTAAAAAAGATATCGGCATAAGACGAGGAAATGATCACGCGAAAACCATAGTCCAGAAGTGCCCACGGCGCATGTTCGCGCGATGACCCGCAACCAAAGTTAGGGCCTGCGACCAGTACCGACGCTTGGGAATAAGGTTCCTTGGCGAGCAAGAAGTCGTGAATTTTCGAACCGTCTTCGTTGAACCGCCAATCGTAAAAAAGAAATTGGCCAAAGCCAGAGCGTTCAATGCGCTTTAAAAATTGTTTTGGAATAATCGCATCCGTATCAATGTTGGCTCGATCTAATGGAGCGACAATGCCTTGATGTGTACGAAATGGTTGCATTGATAATCTCTCCTTCATCAGTTTATTAAAATGTGCGCACATCGACAAAGTGGCCAGCCACAGCTGCGGCTGCAGCCATCGCAGGACCGACGAGGTGCGTGCGACCACCGCGGCCTTGACGGCCTTCGAAGTTGCGGTTAGACGTGGAAGCGCAGCGTTCACCTGGTTGCAGCACGTCCGGATTCATGGCAAGACACATGCTACAGCCCGGATCGCGCCATTCAAAACCAGCAGCGATGAACACTTCATGAAGCCCTTCTTGTTCTGCCTGTACCTTGACTTGATAGGAACCGGGAACGACCATTGCTTGGACATGAGCAGCCACCGTTTTGCCTTTGACTACGGCTGCTGCCGCGCGCAGGTCTTCAATCCGACCATTGGTACAAGAACCGATAAACACGCGGTCAATCGGGAGTTCGCTCATCGGTGTGCCAGGAGTGAGTCCCATGTACTCCAGTGCGAGCTCCGTCGATCTGCGTGCTACTGGATCATTGATGGTGGTAGGATCAGGTACGCGGTCGGTGATACTTGTGCCCATTCCGGGACTGGTTCCCCATGTCACCTGCGGCACTAAGCGAGAAGCATCAAATTCCACACGAGCATCAAATTTTGCGCCTTCATCAGTTGCAAGCGTGTTCCAACGAGCCACCGCTTGCTCCCACTGCTCACCTTTCGGAGAATTTTTCCTGCCCTGTAGGTAAGCGTAGGTGGTGGCATCTGGGGCAATTAACCCCGCGCGGGCACCTGCTTCAATGGACATGTTACAAACTGTCATGCGTTCTTCCATCGAAAGGGCGGAAATAGCAGGTCCGCGATATTCAAGTACATAACCTGTGCCAAAGTCAGTTCCAAATTTGGCGATGATGCCCAAAATTAAGTCTTTGGCTTGCAGTCCTTTGGGAAGCATGCCGTTTATGAAAACTTCCATCGTTTTTGGCTTTTGCTGTTGTAAGCATTGTGTAGCCAGTACATGCTCCACTTCACTGGTGCCAATGCCAAATGCCAGTGCGCCAAACGCGCCATGCGTCGATGTGTGACTGTCGCCACAAACGATTGTTTTCCCGGGCAATGTTAGCCCTTGTTCTGGCCCAATCACGTGGACAATGCCTTGATCAGGGCTGTCCATATCAGCAAAAGGTACGCCAAAATAGGCCGTGTTCTGCCGCAGGGTATCGATTTGCTGCCGGGCAATCGGATCAGAAATAGTATTGCGATCTTTAGTTGGCACATTGTGATCTGCAGTGGCGTAAGTAAGATCAGGTCTGCGGATCTTTCTGTCGGCTAGGCGTAATCCTTCAAAAGCTTGTGGGGAAGTTACCTCGTGCACCAAATGCAGGTCAATATACAGAAGTGTCGGTTCACCTGCTTTTTCCCTAACAACGTGGGATTCCCATATTTTTTCAAACAATGTTTTGGCTGGCATGAATCCAACCCTCCTCTTGTGTACTATTACAATCATCCTACACATTTTTTGAATATAAGTCTATGATATATAAACTATTAAAAACATAGCTAATACCTATGTATCACATGTGGAAAAGGTGATGATCCGTGGATTTGCGCATGCTGGAATACGCTTGCGAGGTGTATCGCCAACGCAGCTTTACAAAGGCCGCCACAGTGCTCTGTGTGGCTCAACCTTCACTTAGTCAGCAGATGGCCAAACTTGAGGATGAGCTTGGCGTCAAATTATTTGAGCGTGGGAGATCTGGTGTTTTTCCCACCAAACACGGAGAACGTTTTGTGGAACAAGCGGAGCAAATTCTGCGCATGCAAGATGATTTGCTGCGCGAAATGCGTGAACGCAGTCAAGGCATGGGCAGTGAACTGGTAATCGGTGCGCCAGCGATCACGGGGGGGAGAGTGCTACCTCCCCTGATTTGGGCTTTCAACCAAAAGTTTAAGGATACGCGCGTGCGCCTTGTTGAGGAAACAACAGATCAATTAGAGCAACTGGCCGTCCAAGGGGCAACGGATCTGTCGATATTGGCGTTGCCGATACAAGATGAACGCCTAGCTACCACACCACTCTTAACCGAAGCGTTGTACCTTGTCGTGCCATCCATTGCACAAACAGGTGTTTCTAAGGTGGAAGGAGAGCAAGAAAACAAAGGGCGACGAGGAGTATCCTTAAAAAACTATGCGACCTCGCCATTTATTCTCTTGAAAAATGGATACGGATTTCGACAAACTGTGTTGGCATTATGTGCAGAAAATGGATTCCAGCCTGACATCGCGTACGAGACGAGCAGTATTGAAACCGCACAGACTTTGGTCGCTCATGGTCTCGGTGTGACTGTGGTGCCTGCGATGGTGCGCAGGCAAACGGCTGCTAGCCCGATTTACTATCCGCTTGATCCCCCTGCCACTCGTACCCTGGTGTTTGTATATCGTAAAGATCGCTACTTGAGTCTTGCCGCTCAAGCTTTTTTACAGGTGTACCAAGAGCTGTACCAGTTAACGGGGGGCAAGCTGATGAGCCACACTGAAGATGGCGTGTAAATCAATCCTGCGCGTTCCTGTCGTAGTGTCAAGTTGGACGTTTTCCTGTGTCACTTCGATGACTTTTCCTTGTACGCGCCCTGCTTCTGTATAAATACTGACGGGTTGCATCAAAAAATGTTCGAGTAAATAATCGTGCAATGTCTGTGTAGAGGTGCTTTTATGCGGCTTGTTCGGTGCAACAATCGCCTGATACGCATTTTGTTTGCGCTTGTTGCCGCCAATACGCGGCTTTGCAGATCCGAATAGAGTGGGTTTGGTGGCTGTCACGATCAATCGCCTCACAGGATTATTTTATCCCAGTGTATGTGAATTGGGCGCAAGCGTGACATTTGAGTAATCACTATCCTCACTTTAAAAGCCACATGGATGCGCTTTTTCCGGGTAAAGTTAGTCCTTGACGGGTGTCAATTTGCTCCCCTTTACGTGCTCCGTAAATACACGCATACACACCAGTGGGAATATTGGGATCTAAGAATTGCAATCTGATTTCATGTTTTTGATTGTTCACAAAACAGACGATGGTTTCTTGAGGTGTTTTCGTGGCAGCGTCATTAAGTATGCGGACAAATGCGTAAAGCTGACGTGAATGGCCAGAAAATGCCGGGCGGAAGCTGCCTTCGCGCAACGCGCGGTAGTGTTTACGAAGGGTAAGCAGTGTTTTATAGTGGATGAGTAATTCTTGATCCTGTTGCCCTTCATCCCAGATCATCCCGCCGCGGCACAAGGGATCTGGTCCACCCGTCATGCCCACCTCGTCGCCATAATATAACACTGGTGAGCCTACCGCAGTGAACTGCATAAAACTCGCGAGCATCGCTTGGCGCTTATCTTCGTCACATTCAGTTAATAACCTTGGGGTATCATGGGAGTCCAATAAATTCCAAAGTGTAGGAAGCACTGGTTCAGGATAGCGTATTCTGATTTGTTCGATCTGTGCTGAAAACGCGTATGCGTCAATGCTTTGTGTGGCTAACCACTGCAAAACGGCGCGTGCAAATGGATAGTTCATGACAGAATCAAATTCATCACCGCGCAACCAAGGGGTCGCCACTTGCCAAATTTCCCCGCAAATCAATGCATCTGGGTTTAGTGATTTAATGCGCGTTCGAAAGTGCTTCCAAAAAGTATGTTCCACTTCATCAGATACATCGAGTCTCCATCCGTCAATGCCTGTTTTGGCAACCCAGTATTCACCTATTTGGCAAAGGTACTCTTCCACTTCCGGGGCAGCAGTGCGCCATTTTGGCATCGATGGAATATAGCCAAACGTTTCATAGTTGCGAGTTTTTAGTGAGAGAGGCCACGACTTGGCGTAAATCCAGCTTGCGTATTTTGAATTTTCAGCGTTTTGCAAGAGGTCTTGAAATATCGGGTGTTTCATGCCCATGTGATTAAAAACAGCGTCTAGCACCACTTTCATGTCGCGTTTATGACTTTCGTCAACGAGTGTACGAAGGTCATCTTCCGATCCGAAATGCGGGTCGATCGCAAAATAGTCCACCGTATCGTATTTGTGATTGGAGGGCGCTTTGAAGATAGGCGTACAATAAATCACTTCCACGCCGAGATCAGATAAGTAATCTAATTTTTCGATGATGCCCTGGAGATTGCCACCCAAAAAACTAGTGGTGGTAGGGATGGCATCCCATTTGGCTAACTTTCTGCGGTTCACTTTTTTTGTTGTACCTCTGTGAAAGCGCTCTGGAAAGATTTGATAATAAGTGGTGCCAATTGTCCATGCAGGTGGTTGATAAGTGTCCCTTTCCCCTAAATAGGGGACTTCAAATGTATCCTCTGGGCCTGGAGGTTCGCTGTCCGTGACACCTAAACGACTGTAGCAATAAGTCGCTTGACCGACATGCAAAACAAAAAAATACTTGAATCTTTTACTGTCACGCGTGAGTTGTGCTTGATAAATGTCATGGGTGGTGCCGTCTTTTGCATAGAGAAAGGCAGGTGCGGTCACCTTGGATGCGGTTGCTTGAAACTTGTCAAAGTGAACCACTTCTACGCGGTCAACTAGTTGCGTACCAATGCGCAGACGCAGATAGAGATCGCCTCGGTATGCATATGCAAAAGGCTCGATAGACTCATGGTAGACAGATTGTGCGATCAAAGACTGATAAGTAAACATGGGCTCTCCCCTAGTTAGCGATTAATCTTGGCATCGTCAGCGGCAAATGCATACGTTCTTCGCAGTCCCTTGGGATAGTGGTTCTTTAGTATTCCTCCCACTGCTTTGCCCCAACCGAGTGGAGCGCCATCCACCGTTACCAATGTCCAACCATTGTCTTTGCCACAGGTGATCGTTTGCCCATGTAAATAATCTAAGATCCTTTGATCGCCATATGGTAAACGCAGTTCATGTTGCGCATCTTCAGAACGCATGGCCAGCGCCAGCGAATGGTGGGGAACGGCGTGTCCGTATGCTAGTCGCATCAGAGCCAGACCTGGGCGTAGTAGAGTGTGGATGCGTAGCGCACCTTCAGCCAATGCGTACAGCGTGTCGCCGCGTGCTTGCAGGGTTCGTGTATGCAGTAACGTGTGCAAAAATTCTGCACTTAGCGCCGGCGAAGCAAGTGCTTCGAATTCTTTTTGCAAACGCTTCGTTAATGCTACATTGATGCCATGAGATGGTGCTGGTGTCCGGTGGCTGGGGCGGGCAGGTTGTTTTTCAAAGTGGGCGATAAAATGACCTTCCCCACGACAGTGTTGCGGAAAATAGCGAGTGGCATATTGCGTTGGCAATTCAATCCACGAGGGCTCTAGCGTGTCAAGAACTCGCTGGACAAGCGGATGCCCTGCCCCCGCTTGTAGTAGTTGTGGGGGAGATAGTGCAGCATCACTATCAGGAAGTGTGGTAGGAACCAGTCGCATGTCGGGATGGATCATTGCGAATTGTGCGCAGACTAACTCATTTTCAATCGGATTAAACGTGCAGGTGGAATATACGATGCGTCCACCTGGTTCTAACATCTGATACGCCGCTTCTAGTATCTCCAATTGCCGCGCTGCATTGGGAATCAACTGATCTACTGACCAGTGTAGGCTCGCGTCTGGCTCGCGCCTAAATAAGCCCTCTCCACTGCACGGGGCATCCACCAAAATGCCATCAAAATATGTCTCGTATGCGCGCGTTAATTGCGCAGGTGCCACA
>JAJZCJ010000116.1 GCA_021846145.1 Bacillota bacterium | reverse complement strand
AGTTGTTAAGCACACTTGGCATCCGTGTGCGGGCACAGGATTCCTTGAATCACCCGCTTACGGATAAAATACGCAATGGATTATCCATTGTGATTCGTCATATCCAGTCTAAGACGGAGTCGCAGACTGAACTGATTCCTTATACGACCGTGCGTGATTCGACGAGTTCGTATCTATCAGGAGTGAGTGTAGTCGCGCGACATGGTCAGAATGGATTGGCAAAGATTATCACGCATAAGGAATACATTAACGGTAGATTAGTAAAACGAGCCCAATCACATCTGATTATCAAACAACCGGTCAGTCAAATTGTAGATGTGGGAACGGCACAGCAAACCCCCGTCACCGTGTCGCGCAGTAATTCGTCAATTGTCGCGAATGAAGTGCTCACCGTAGTTGCCACAGCTTATGCGAATCCAGGGGGTCACACCGCGACAGGAGCACCAGCCGAGTACGGCGATGTTGCCGTCGATCCAAGTGTTATTCCGCTTGGAACCAAGCTTTATATTCCCGGTTATGGATTTGCTATTGCCAATGACACGGGGGGAGCAATTCAGGGGTATCGCATCGATTTGTGTTTTGACTCAGTGTCGCAAGCGATAGATTTTGGCCGCCAACTAGTGAAAGTTTACATACTTGCGCATTAAGTAGGCCAATACTATTGTTCACGGATTTGAACACAAGAATCGACAGCGCCATTAGACGGTGGGAGCCTTGAGCTCCCATTTTTCATCTAAATAGACAAGGAGGATTTCATCGTGAATGAAATTACCACACCAGCAGAGTGGGAGAAAGCCGCGCAACAGGCACAAGGGAACTACATGATCTTCAAACACAGCACCACGTGCCCGATTAGTGCCAAAGCGTTTCAGGAAGTGAGCGAGTTTGCCAAAGAAGATAAATTGCCGATTGTGCTTGTTAAAGTGATTGAATCGCGGCCACTTTCACTGCACATTGCAGGGGAATTAAAGATTACCCATGCGTCGCCACAAGTGATCATGATGAAGGATAATCGGTCGGTTTGGAATACGTCCCACTACGACATTACCAAAACACACATGGATGAAGCGCAAAGTCGCTACTGGTGAGGGCGGGTTAATCCCCGCCTTTGTTAGTGCCTGGCAAGGTCAGATTAAATAGCCAAGGTGCAAGAAATACCGTCAATAAGGCGGTCACTGTCCAGGTGCTGATTTCAGTGCCGCTAATTAAGTGTGCTTCTCCTGCAAGTAGTGCGAGGGCAATGACTAAGGTGAAGCGCGTGGACATCAGCCAACCGGCGGCGATTACCCGTGGCCAAGGGAAAAAAGGTTTCCAAACGAGCGCCGCGATCATTTTAACGAATAAGGCGGCCAATAGGTAAAGCGGGATGCGCAGTAATAGCGCACGCTCATGAAAGGAATGAAAATCTAGTTCGAGCCCGACGGTGATGAAAAAAATAGGCAGCAATAACGCATAACTGATCGTTTCTAACTTCGTTCTCAGCACCTCGTGCTCATTACCTGCTAACAGTGAACAGGTCACCCCTCCAATACACCCACCTATCATGACTTCCGCGCCAAGTAGACTCGCAAGTGTTCCAAATACCGCCATGATCGCGTACGCGCCGCGCACGCCTAGCTCTGAGCGTCGGACAATCAGACGACTGAGGTTCAGGTGATGCAGCAGCCATTTGCCGATGAAAAAAGTGATGACGGCCGCAGCCAATATTCCTGCGATGGCAATGCCACCTGTTAGTAGTGTGCGTTTTCCAAAGATAAAACCACTGCTAAACACAGTTAAAAAGTCAGCAAAAAATGCAGAAAGTAACAGCATTTGACCAAAAGGTTTGGCGAGCAAGTTGGCGTCTTTTAACGTTGGCATGACAATGCCAAGTGAAGTGGTGGCGAGCATTAGCACTGTGATGTTTGGCGTTTGTGTTAGGTGCAGGGAAGCAAATAGGCGACTGATCCACAATGCCCCAGCAATCGTGGCGGTGGTGTAGAGCATCGCACCCCATAGGGGAGACAGTGTACTCGCTTGTGTGCTTGGCGCGCGCGAATTAGGTAGCCGCAATTCCATGCCAGACAAAAACAGTAGATTTAATAGTCCCCAGTTCGTCACATCGTGTAGCCAATCAGGAGTGCTAATCAGATGTAGCCCTGAGTGCCCCAGTGCGATGCCGGCGAGAATTTCCAACACGGCAGAAGGCATCCTTAAGCGCGGAATGCCAGCGGCAGTAAGGGGAATGAGAAATGCGAGACAAAAGATTGTGGTCATCACCCATGCGGAATCTGCCATACAAGCTCCTCCTTGTCCGCTACAAGGTATGAATGATTCGTCTGCCTCATGCTGTTTTTTTGTGGATTCGTTTCATGAAATCTCTTTTTGTTTCATAGATTCTAGTAAAATATGAAACTCAAAAAAGGTGAGACAAATGGCTTATCGCATGACTTTTCGTTTTGATCAGACGCCTACTAGTGACACACAGGCCAATACTGCGTTGCCTACTATGCCGACCATTCACGTGGCACACAAAAAAAAGCGCAGACGCAGGTGGAAGTTGAGCCGTTTTGAGCGCTTGACTGTGATTTTCTTTGTATTCTTTGTATCGGTATTGGGAATCGCACTTTATGGGCATGCAAGTGACGCAAAAAAAGTGGTGGCAAGTACGACTGTGCAAAAACAGGGGTGGGCACAATGGGGCGAACTTGCCGCGGTGCATCGCTTGCTGATTCTGCCTCCTTTACGTGTGTGGATGGCAGAGGCGGGGGTGTATAGCAACTTGCACAATGCCACGCGTGACGTGCAAACTAATTTGGCTAGCGGTGTGCCATCATTTGTAACTGCTAAACCGCCGTTTCGGGTGTTACTGGCACCGCTTTTGACGCCATCGCAGGTGAGCGCAGAGGAAGCGAAGTGGACCCAATCGGAAGTGCCATTTTATTTGACACAGTGGAATATGAATCAGACTGTGTTACCGGTTCCGTATTGCACTCATGCGCAGGCAGGTGTGATAGAGAAGGTGCTATTAAGTGATGTGACGCAGTTACAAGTGTTATTGGGTCAAAGCAGTGTAGGGGCAGGAACTTTTTCCTTACAAGCGGTACCTGCTAATTTTGGCAACGGTAATGCGCAGGTGCAAAAAGTGGTTGCGGCGCTTCATCAACTGGCGCAAGCAATCTCACAGGCACACGCGTTATCATTCGGAAATTCATCAGGAAATGAGCTTGATGTCACGTTGGCAAAAGCAATTGCGGATTATCAAACATTAAGTCAATGGACGTAATAGCGATACGATAGAAGTGGGATAACTTGAAGATCGTGGTATACTGTGATTATGATGAGAAAAATAATATTAGCCTCTAGTTCACCGCGACGCACGATGTTGTTGTCTCAACTTGGCATTCCTCATGAAGTCTGGGAACCAGATGTAGATGAGCGCATACACATGGCGGATACATTTGATGAACTGGTGATCCGCATTGCAATGGACAAAGCTGTCAATGTGGCGCATCGCGCACGTCAAGGTATCGTGATTGGCGCGGACACGATTGTTGTCTTAAACGATGAGATTTTTGGGAAACCAAAGGACATGATGCAGGCGCATGAGATGTTGAAGCAGATGCAAGGCGCTACGCATCAGGTGTATACGGGTGTGGCTGTAGTGGATGCTGACACATTAGAAGTAAAAGTCGGCTATCGCAAAGTGGATGTGGTCATGGCACCTTGTACGAACGAGGTGTTGATGGCTTACATCGCGACAGGAGAACCGATGGATAAGGCGGGCGCTTACGGGATTCAAGGGATGGGCGCGGCATTGATCCAAGAAATACATGGCGATTATTATGCGGTGGTGGGATTGCCACTTGAGTTGACGGTACAATTGCTAACTGAATTTGGGGTGGGCGAAGTATGGGGAATCGTGGTACACTGATTGCTGAACTGCCAGTTGAGGAACGACCGAGAGAGCGTCTCATAGCGCGTGGTGCGCGGTCCCTTTCTACGGCGGAATTGTTGGCTGTATTGTTGGGGACAGGGCGACGCGGAGAATCTGCACTTGACGTGGCAGGTCGATTGTTGGGGCAAATTGGAGAGATAAGGGATTTTGTCGATGCGGAGGTACAAGAGTTAAAGCAAGTGCCTGGCGTGGGTTTGGCTAAGGCGGTCACCATCTTAGCTGCACTGGAATTGGGTCGACGATTGCAGGACAGTCGAGCTGATTTACATAAAATCACCTCCCCGAAGGATGCTGCGGATTATTTTATGGACAAGTTGCGTTTCTTAAGAAAAGAGCACTTGATGACATTACATTTAGATACCAAGCATCAGGTTTTGGGTGAGGAAATTGTCTCTATCGGATCGCTTAACTCGTCCATTGTTCATCCTCGGGAGATTTTCAAGACAGCGCTCAAGCGAAGTGCGGCGGCGATTATTTGTGCGCATAATCATCCGAGTGGTGATCCCACGCCAAGTACAGAAGATCTAGAGGTCACCAAGCGACTTGTTGCCGCTGGACAACTTCTGGGAATTGAATTACTCGACCACCTCATTATCGGGGACAATCACTATATCAGTTTGCGTGAAGAAGGAATGATTCGCGGCTAATGGCTCGCGTGGAAAGATTGAGGGGAGTTTAACTCGTATGTTTGGTAATTTGCGTGATTTAGGTATTGATTTAGGAACTGCAAACACCCTTGTGTATATGAAAGGAAGGGGTATTGTCGTTCGTGAACCTTCTGTGGTCGCCATGCGTACGGACACAGGCGTCATTCGTTCTGTTGGCGAAGAGGCGAAGCGCATGATCGGAAGAACACCAGGTAATATTGTGGCCGTTCGACCGATGAAAGACGGTGTGATTGCTGATTATGAAACTACCACCACGATGCTTAAGTATTTTATTCGTCAAGCGCTTACTAAAAAATCCATTTTGGCTGGAAAACCGCGAGTCATTGTCTGTGTGCCCTCGGGTGTCACCGCGGTAGAAAATCGCGCAGTGATCGATGCGACGTTGCAGGCGGGTGCTAGGGAAGCGGCGACGATTGAAGAGCCAATGGCAGCGGCGATTGGTGCTGGGTTGCCTGTAGGGGAACCTACTGGCAGTATGGTCGTAGACATTGGCGGTGGGACGACAGAAGTGGCCATCATCTCGTTAGGTGGGATTGTGACTAGTCGCTCGATTCGTGTGGCAGGTGATGAGATGGATGAAGCAATCATGAATCACATTAAGCGAAATTACAACTTATTGATTGGCGAACGCACAGCAGAGGAACTCAAGATTAGCATTGGGTCGGCTCTGCCAGATGAAGCCCGGGGTGAGCTTGAGATTCGTGGTCGCGACTTGGTGTCAGGACTTCCTAAAACAATTAATATCACCAGCAGGGAAGTAGCGCAGGCACTCTCTGATACGGTGACGAACATTCTCGATGCAGTCAAGGTAACACTGGAAAAATCTCCACCAGAACTGGCGTCAGACATTATCGATCGGGGCATTGTGCTGACTGGTGGGGGCGCTTTGCTGCATCAATTGGATCGCTTTTTGTCCAAGGAGACAGGTATGCCCGTGATTGTAGCTGAAAACCCACTGGACTGTGTGGCGCTAGGGACAGGTAAGGCACTAGATAACATTGATATTTTGCGGGATCGAAAAGTACAATCGTACAGGCGCACCCGTCGCTAGTCACCTGTGATGGGGTAAGGGAGAGGCGATTTGGGTGAATAGGTTTTTTTCTGGCGGTCGCTTATTTGCTTTTTTGGCCGCAGTTATTTTGCTCGTTGTTTTGGCAGGAGTGTCGCTTCGATCGCGTTTGACGGAGTTATCTTGGCCAGAAAAGTTTACGATTGATATGACATCGATGGTGGGACGGATTTTTTATGGACCTGTATTTCAGGTGGATACTTTTTTCTCCCGACTAAAAGACCTAGAGAACCTATATGCTGAAAATGCAGCGTTAAAGAAAACAGCTAGTGAAGATCTGCTCTTGCGGATTCAATTAAATCAGGCGCAATTGGAAAACAAACAATTGAAAACCATGCTGAATTATAAAGGCAAGGCACCGCAATTCCAATTAGTTCCAGGCGAAATTACTGGTCGCAGCCCACTGTCTTGGAATTCTGAAATCGTGTTATCGATTGGACAAAAAGAGGGTGTGGGGTCGTCCATGCCTGTACTCGATCAATATGGTGATCTGGTCGGCAAGGTGCAATCCGTTGCCCCGTTTAGCTCGGCTGCTGAGTTATTGACTTCTTCGGAAACATCTGATGGGGTGTCAGCATCTATTGTCTTTAAAGGGGCACCGGTATATGGTGTGATTTCCGGTTCGCCTACTCAACAGGGCTTGCTACTCATGCAATATATTTCACAACTTGCCACCAATATTCATCCTGGTGACTTGGTGGTAACCTCTGGTCTAAGCAACATTTATCCCAAAGGAATTCCGATTGGGCGGGTGGTGTCTTTTGTTTCCGATGGGACTAGCATCACGCGTTCTGCGCTTGTCAGGCCGCTGGCCAATATGAATCAATTGAATTATGTGTTCGTATTGGCACCTAGGCCAGGGCAGGTGCAACCGTGAGATTGATCGGCTATTTTGTGGTGTTGTTTCTGAGCCTGATTTTTCAGTCCACTATTTTTCAGGTTCCTTGGCTGCAGCCGTTTGCACCAAGCCTGATTGTGATCGCTTTAGTGTTGGTTGGCGTTTTTCGCGGGGCGCGAGAAGGTCTTATCTTTGGCATCGTGATCGGCTTGATTCAAGATACTAGTTTTGGGTCATTTCTGGGACAAAGTGCATTTGCCTATGCGCTGATCGGTTATGTAAGTGGCTATCTGCGCAGTATGGTGATCAGAGTAAGTCTATTTCTGTCTTTGTTACTCGTGGCAATAAGTACTGAATTTTATGTGTGGTTATCTTATGCCGTCAGTCGTTTGTTCGGTCAGTTGGGAACAGATTTGCATACAGTCACGATTACATCGACGCACATGACGCTTTCTACGCTTGTATTTACGCTTTTTCTCTATCCCTTTTATCAGTGGTTACTGGTACATAAAGCCAAAAAAACCTATCCTGATGCAACAGATGAGTCGTGATGGGAAAGGCTAATTGCGGGAGAGGTTATGCGGGAATAAGACATTAGGATAATTGAGCGATGAGAGGAAGAACAAACCACAAAGCCAGACGACACGTGCCGTTGCGCATCCGCAGGTTGTACTTTTTTTTCCCGGCACTGGCACTGATGGCGTTTTTGCTTGAACTGCGTCTGGTGATCGTACAGGGAACTCAACATGAAACGTTTGCACATTTAGCTCACCGCAATCACGTGAATTTGTTGCCCATACCGGCACCACGGGGTGACATCTATGATCGCAATCACCATTTATTAGCCTATGATGCGCCAATTTTTAGTTTGGTGTATACGCGCGGATTTGCTCCTATCAACCCGCTCTTGGTGCGGGAACTAGCTAGCCAACTCGGGTTGTCGGCTAGCTCGCTGACCAATGTGTTGCGAGGTGCACATGATGCACGATTGCAGGTGTTCATCGCTAATCGCATTTCTGCTCGGGCACTTGCTTTTGTATCGGAACATCAGCATCAGCTACCAGGCATTCAGATCATTCCTGATTCCGTTCGGGTATATCCGATGGGTGATGTGGCCTGTCACGTATTGGGTTATATTCATCCTGTTCCTCACGCACTGGCACCATCTTACAAACTTGCAGGTTTCCCTGACAATTCCATGGTGGGGTGGAGTGGGGTGGAAAAATCTTTTGATGAATGGCTGCGAGGGGTGCCAGGAAAGATTGCGGTGGAAATTGATAGCCAAGGGGTACCGATTCGGCGTATTGCCGAGAGCAAGTCGTCTAGAAAAGGCAAATCACTCGTTTTAACCATTGATAGTCAATTTCAACAGGATGTACAGTCGATGCTAACGCACCAAGTTTTATACTTACAACGGCATGGTCACCAACAAGTAAGTCATGCCATGGTTGTCGCGATCAACCCAAAAAATGGTGAAATTCTTGCCTTGGCCAGTTATCCTACTTATAATCCGATGTGGATGGCTCAGGGTATGACCGAATCACAATATAAAACACATTTTTTACCTGCTGAGCAAAATTGGGCGACACAAATGCCAATTGCCCCAGGCTCGGTGATGAAGCCGCTGACAGCACTATTTGCATTTCACAAGCAGGCATTGCAGCCAAACTCGGCTGAATATTGCGATGGTAGTTACAACTTGCCCAAAACAGATGGGACTGCGATTCACTGTTGGAGTCATCACGGCAATTTGACGTTGCCGATGGCGTTGGCGGAGTCATGTGACGTGTATTTTTATAAACTTAGTATGCGTTACGGTAAATGGCCACCGTCATCTCCTGGACACATTTCGCACTGGTTAATGGTCGATCGATTGCGCACCTTAAACGAATTAAAATCGTACCAACGAGAGTTTGGACTTGGCGCATCGACGATACGGGATCTTCCTGATGCAGAGTCGGGATTTGTCAACGTGCAGTCTGGGCAAGTGACAGATCTGCCCTACACTGCAATTGGACAAAATGAAGTATTTACCACCATGGAACTGGCGAATTATGCCGCTACGCTGGCTAATCGCGGGGTGCGCATCGTCCCTCACTTGGTCAAAAGTAGAGGTGACGTGGCAGTTCCTGTGCAACATTATCAGGGAGTGGCAACGCGTTTGCCAATTGCTGACTGGCAGGCTGTGATGAGTGGGTTGCACTTGGCCTGCAATGACTTTCGCGGCACGGCGTATCGCACATTTCACAGTGGGGGCGTTGTTCGCTACGATCCTGCAGGAAAAACAGGGACTGCAGAAACGGGAATTGACGGATTTGACAATGCCGTTTTTATCGGATTTGCCCCATTTGATCATCCTAATATTGCCATTGCAGTGGTGGTGCCAGGTGGTGGTCACGGTGCAGATTCCACGGGGCCGATCGCTCGGGCAATGTTTGATCGTTTCTTTGAGCTTTCAGCAGGAAAACACAATTCTCGCGTTGAATAGGAAGAATGGAGAAGTTTTCGACGGGAGGACGGACATGTCGATGTTAACCAATATGGCATCGGAACCTGCCGGCCAGGATTATGTGACCGTAAAGGGCATAAAGAGTGGACTTATTTTCAAACTGGCTGACGATGTGCATTTTGAGCAGGTGCTGGATGCGCTGACTGTCAAATTGGGTAATGGGTCGTCCCCTTACTTAAGTGCTGGCAAGGCATCCGCATATGTTGATTTTGGTAATCGCGAACTGACACCAGAGATTCAGGAGGCTGTCGAAAAGGCGTTCGTGAATTCAGGTGTTATTCAAGTGAAGCTTTATGAACAGCCTGTTGCAGAAGAGTTGCACGTAGCAGGTAAGAAATTATTGCAACAAGAACCCTATGTATATAAGGGCACGTTGCGTGCGGGACAAATCATCGAGCATGATGGGGACGTCGTGGTGATTGGCAATGTGAATCCAGGGGCACACATTATTGCGTCTGGAGACATTTATGTGTTTGGCAGGTTGCGGGGCTATGTACACGCGGGGGCATCAGGGAATGTGCACGCGATTGTAGCTGCAGCTTATTTTGAACCAATGCAGGTTCGCATTGCAGGGGTGATTCGCAGGTCGCCTGAAGCGTATGCGCATCCGGCTGAGATGGAAT
>JAJZCJ010000115.1 GCA_021846145.1 Bacillota bacterium | reverse complement strand
CTGTACTTGTGATTGTTTTTCCTACATAAAACGACCCAAATTCCCCATATCTTGCACTGACTTCATCAAAGCGCATCTCATAGACCAGCTTTTTAAAAAATAGTGGATCATCAGCAAACAAAGTAACGCCCCATTCCCAATCGTCGAGTCCCACTGAGCCTGTGATGATTTGTGTGACCCTATCAGCGTAGTCCCGTCCAATTTGTCCATGACTTCTCATCATGTTTACACGTTCTGGCTTGTTGAGCATGTACCAGTTGTCGTGGCCAGCACGTCGCTTATTCATCGGATAAAAGCAAACGTGAGAAGGCATGGTGTGCAGATCAGGCATCAGGCGCGGTTGCAGAGTTGGGTCCTCCATGGGGTTGCTCCCTGGTTGCGACAAATAGCTACTCAGTTCCACAACGGAGGTGTAAGAATAGGAGGGAATCGTGAAATCAGCAAGGCTTGTCTTATTAAATGCGTTTTTGCAAGTCAGCAGATCGGTCAATGAAGGGCGCAGATACAACAGCAACAAATCTGCTTTATCACCCGCCATTTGATAAAGTGAGTAACTTCCTTCACGGCGAGTTCCTACGGCTAGCTGTTGGTTTTCATAGCTGACATATTCTTGGATTACTGCATCGCGTTGCGTGTCAGAAACAGTTTTCCATAATGCCCAATCGATAGTGCGAAATTCATGATAGGCGTACCATCCTTCGATGGTTTGTGTTGGTTCACTCATACAAGTCACTCCTCTAGATGGGCTAGCCTAAAATTACTTGATATTTTATACGGATGCAAATACTCAGGAGTTCCGCACTTTTTTGTAGGATCGATAAATGGCGCTCGCCACAAGTAAAATGGCAGTAATCATAATCAGGATTAACAAAATGGAACCAATTGCGTCTTTTTTGAAATCAATCCAGTTCGCTACAACGGGACTGGCCTGAATGATGTATAGAACGACGGTGACGGGCAGAAAAATAAACGAAATCCAACTATAAAGTTGCGTACGCTTCGCTCCTTGGCGAATTTCCTGATCCTTCGCCTCTAGTTCGCGTTCTTTTGCTAAACTGGCCATGTAGTCATCAATTTCTTTGATTTCTTCTTTGAGTTCTTCGTACATTTGCGATACGTTAAATACGCGTTGCCATCTTCTGTATAGTTGATCGCGTTCTTCACTTACAGAGGCCTGGCTAAAGTAACAACGTGAAGTAAAGTCATAGATGTGTTCGCGCAAAAGCCGCGACTGTTGTGCTCGATCCGTAGACAAAGCGGCATCAGCCGCTGCCATTGCATACATCAAGATGCTCATTCGCTGGTGCATGGCTAGCAGCATCATAAAAAAGTAATTAGTGCGAAATGAGCGCATGGCAGGTGAGCGGGTGCCCGAAAAATGCTGGGTGCCATTGTCAAAAGCCATCACGAACCCGCCTTCTAGCGATTGGCTATGGATGACATTGTGATAGGGCACATAGTTGTGTTCTGAATCGTCCAAGATGTGTCTGACAAAGTGGTTGGAGTTTTTCGAAGTCAATGTCTTACGCAGCACGGTGATGTGCTTAGTGGCATAATCCAAAAAATCGCTATGGACATGTTCTGCTGCTTCGGCATCCTCTGGTTTTGACAAAAGTACAGCCCCATATACATTTAAGAACGTGTCGATCATCGGTTGCCACGGTCCCGCCTCTTCCCAATTGTTCAAACAGGCTAAAAATACGTGCTGAATCAGCGATTGCAAGGTGACGGGGTGCCCTTTTGACAAACTTTGCAGCAGACCATCTGCAGTAAACTCATGAAACCAAACAGGTACGTTGCCTACTTGACGAGTCAATGGCTCCGTTCGTCGTTGCCGGATAGATGTCTTTCTGGTAAATGAAGCGAGGTTGGAGTTCAAATTTTCAATCCATTCGACTTTCAATGGTTCGACTGGAGAAGCGATGGGTTGAATTTCGATAATGAGAAAACAGGCCCCATTAAAGAACATGTACAGGTCGACCTCCGAGATTTTGAATCCGGGGTCGGTACTGTTCATGCGATCGGTTTGCATGTCCGAAAAATAGGTGACCACTTTGTCTGAAAGGACAAAACGTCGTTGGTTCTGCGGTAAGCGCATGTAACGTTTGACATAGGGTGCCATGTTGTCTAAGTCTGAATCGTAATATTGAAATTCACTCCACATTTGTACGGGTGCTGTCTCGGAACCAATAGACACTTGAAATGCAGCAATGTGTTGAGCTAACCGCGAGAATGTAGCATCATCTTTAATGTCTATCACAAAGGGATAAACAAATTTCGTCCAAGCTTCCTGTACATCCCACATGGGTTAAACTCCTTTCCGCAGCATTACCCATTGCAAGTACGCAAAATGTAATTATGCTATCATTATATAGGAAAAAGTGTTGGTTGAGTCATTGACAACGTTGTCCATTGACGAGTCGAGAGGATTATGTTAATTTACTAAATATAGTATGGGATAATAGAATAGTTAACTAGGTTGCATGTTGAGTATTAAGTATGCTTATGTCGGTTCAACGAATTTGACAATGGAAGAGAGGATCTCTTGTGACCATTTCACTGAACACCGCCTCTGGCGGTATGGATGCTTTTCAACAGATGCTAGATGTGATCGGTAATAATATTGCTAACGAGAATACAACAGCGTTCAAGTCTAGTACGGCAGAGTTTTCGGATATATTGAGTCAGACACTTACTCAAGGTGCGGCGGGGAGTACTTCTGGAATTGGCGGAATTAATCCCAAGCAGGTTGGGCTTGGTGTGCAAGTAGCGCAGATTTATAAAGACTTTTCACAAGGTTCAGCTAACACGACGAACAATCCTAATGATTTGATGATTAGTGGCAGTGGATTCTTTATTCTTTCCTCTACGCCTACAGGGAGTGTGACAGGCAGTAATATCGAGTATACTAGAGCTGGTGATTTTAGTGTCGACTCTGCTGGGTATCTTGTCGCACCTAATGGCATGTACCTGATGGGAGTCCCCGGAACAGGCAGTGGTGTTTCTGCTACCTCTTCTTATTATTTAAATACTACAAATAGTAATTTTCCGTCAACTTTAGAAGCGATAAATGTAAATGCTTCAGGAACATCTTTAAGTGCATCAGGTACGGCTACCTCTTTTAGTGTTGGAAGTGATGGCCAAGTTTCGATAAATGGAGTAAGTGGTACTAGCTATGATATTATTCTCGCGCAATTTGAAAATCCGAATGGACTAATTGCGGTAGGTAATAACATGTATAATTGGGCACCCAATGCTGGTACTGGAACTTTAGGTATGGGGGTTGATTCGTCGGCATTTCAAAACACGAATCTAACGCAAGGTATGCTTGAGTCGTCTAATGTTGACCTGACGAAAGAAATGAGCAACATGATTGTGGCGCAAACGGGGTATGAGGCGAACTCGAAGGTCATAAATACGGTCAATTCCATGAATCAGTTTATGATGCAGCAAGTGTAGTCTAGCGGCAGCTTATCATTTACAAGCAAAAAGACCTTCGCAGGACGTTGCGAAGGTCTTTTTGCTGCTGTTGATAGTTACTTGTTTGTCTTGATTTTGAATAACGAATACAGCGGACAATATCGGAACAAAGCGGTTACGATGAAGACGATGCCGAGTAAGCCGATCCAGCGAATGCCGCTGTGATCCATAAACAATAGCAACAATAAAATGATTCCGAGAATCCAACGAATGATGACATCCGTTGTTCCCATATTCTTCTTCATGAGAATTTCCTCCTTAGTGATGGATAGTAAACAAAAAAAATAATTGATGATTATAATTTTATTCTACTCCAATATTGCAGTAAATAAAAAGTCAAAATTAAATAGTCTTTGTGAACCGTTCGTGAGCAAATCTAATCTGCAATATAAGGGGGCCCGCCAACATTTTAACGAAAATATACACTAAGACAAAAAATTCCACCATTTTGGTGGATTTTATTACTCTAAGGATTTGTGTCGTTAATTTTCTTACCAAGCAAAAAGCTTACTTGTAAATTCCGCCTCGAAAATCAATGGTGCGTATGTATACAACTTTACCACTGCGACTGATTTCAAAGAGCACTCGAATCGTGCCGATCCGCAACCGATACAAACCGATATATCCCTTCATCTGTTTGATGTCTCCGGCTGGCGGATCGTTTAGTAAGCCTTTTAATCCTTGAATAATCCGTTCTTGAACGGCCTTTTCCTGTTTTGCAATAAATTTCACTGCTTCCTTATGGTAAGTCAACGTGTAATCCAAACTCACGTTTGGCCGCCTCCCCTGACACATAACCCGCATCACTGTTCAACTGGCGAAGTTCTTCTTCACTCAACGGCTCATCGTCGGGTTCCTGTCTGTCGATTTCGTCCCAACTAAGCGGATTTTTATTTGAACGTTCTACTAGATACTGAAGAAAATCAAAGGCTGTTTTTTGATCGGGGGTTGGAAGACGTTCGATGAGGCTATACAAATCGTCCTTGCGAACAACCATGACAGAATGACCTCCTGTTTTCTATGACCGCTAATAAAGATTAGCGGACGTTAATTATGTCAAAATGGATGCCTTGATGTCCGCTAATAGTTCAGTTAATATAAAAATATCATGTCCGCTAATGTAAGTCAAGATTTGGAGGCTTTACTCAATGAGAGAGAGAACCGGTATTTCTGAACAAGGAGAGCAAACGATTCGGGATTTTATTCAAGCTCTTACTACCCGCGATGATTTGAATCCTAAAACCTTAAAGGAATACGCAAGTGATCTGAAACATTTTATCGGTTGGTTTGAATCAACTGACCACCAAGAGGAAGAAGTGATTTTTCGAATTGAAGATGTGGCTACTCCAACTTTAACGCGATATCGGGATGCCATGCAAAAAGCGATGGAATTAAAACCAGCCACCATAAACAGACGGATGATTACGTTGAAACGATATTTTGAGTGGGCCGTATCTGACTCAAAGATTCTCCGTGATCCTTCGAAGCCGGTAAAATTGATCCCGGAAGAAAAGGCAAGCCCTAGACAGATGACAGATAAGGAAGCAGCGGCATTGATTGCTGCGGCTGAACATGGCGGCTCACTCCGTGATCAAACGATCCTTGTCATAATGCTTCATACCGGCTTAAGAACGATGGAGGTTTGTGACCTTGCTCCTGATGATGTTCACATTGGGAAGCGCAGTGGTCAACTTACGGTACGATCTGGTAAACGAAATAAGCAGCGGGAAGTGCCTTTGAACGCTACGTGCAGATCTACTTTAGAAAAATACATGGCAGTCACCCATCCGGATAGTCCTTATGTATTTCTCTCAGAAAGAACTGGTGATCGACTGACCGAACGGGCTTTGCGGCATTTGATTCAAAAATACATGAAGGCCGCTCTGCTCGAAGGTTTAAGCGCTCACGATCTGCGGCACCGGTTTGGATACGTGATGGTAGAGAACACACCGCTACACCGATTAGCACAAATCATGGGACATGACAGCCTAGATACAACGATGATTTACGTTAAGGCAACCCGTGCGGATCTGCAATCAGAAGTCGAAAAAATAGCATGGCGATGAGGTGTGAAGGGCGGTTTACGCGAGAATAAGGGAACTGCTAACTTTTCGTTAAAATGTTGGCGGGGCTCCTATAATAAAAAAGAGCAGACTGTCATCGCCTGCTCTTTTTGCGCGTTAAATACGAATGCACCCGGCAGGACTCGAACCTGCGACACCTAGCTCCGGAGGCTAGTGCTCTTCCGCTGAGCTACGGGTGCGGAGTTTGCTATCCCAGTATACTTAGTTAACGTTTATTTCGCAAGGCTTGGATTTTTGTATGCGATCATAGGTATTGTCACTGCAAAGGAAACATGATACGTTGCATATGAGATCGATCATCTTTTAGAAACCAGCTAGATTGAGGAGTGCAGCGATGAAAGGGAAAGTGATTTTTGGCGGCGTGATTGTGATGGCCTTTGTCGTTGGCGTTGGCATGAATTATGTCAACATCCGCAATCTACCTTTATTTAACCATGAAGCGGTAGCGAAAAAGGTGGGGTCAACCACGCCTGCGATCAAACATACGCCCATTACCCATCTGCAAAAACCTACGGCAGACAACGTGCCACCAGCGGTTCCTGCGGTGATTGATGGCGTGAAGATGCGTTATAATCCGTTTAAGCCTTCAGGTGGGGTCTATCCCCAATTGAAAAATGGAGAGAAAATTTGGATCGATGTCAGCGTGAGTCAGCAGTTAGTTTATATTTTTAATGGATCACGACGAATTTATACAATGGCTACCTCATCGGGATTGGATACAATCCCAGATAATAGCACTCCGTTGGGTGTGTATCATATACAGGCAGAACGGGGCACATGGTTCTACGCGCAACAGTATCAAGAGGGAGCCGAGTATTGGGTATCCTGGTTGGGTCATGGCGTATTTTTGTTCCATAGTGTGCCCATGAATCAAAAACATCAACTGATTCCTAAAGTGGCGGCCATGTTATTGCACAAAGCATCACACGGTTGTTTTCATTTGACGATCCCAGATTCCCAGTGGATTTATGACCATGTCCCTTACGGTACGACAGTGGTGGTAGAACAGGCACCTGTGTATCTTATGGGAAATCAACTCTATCACCCCACCCATGCGCAAATACAGGCGACGTTAGCCACCCAGCCTGCGAAAGCGTAATGCGGTTTGGTGGTTAGTGGTTGCTTCCAAGTTCGTGATGTCGTCGCGCCGTCGCGTCAAATAGTTCAATAAACATGGCGGGTGTTGCTTGATCGAGAATGATCACGCCAGCTTCGGTCACCCCACCAGGGACAGATACCTTCTGGATGACATCTTGTAGGCGATAGCCATGATCCTTGATCAGCTTAGCTAACCCCGCCATCATTTCTACGATCAATGATTCTGCGGTGAGTCGGGGTACTCCTTTTTGTTGTGCAGCAGCAGCCATTTGTTGGATGATGGTGGAAAAAAACGCAGGGCCGCAACTGGTCAAGTCGGCATAAATTCTTGCATCGTTTTCATTAATGGCAAGTGGAATGCCGATGCGCGAGAGCAAAGCGAGCAACGTGGCCGCTGTCATGGCGTCTGTCCTTTGACCGAGCGAATAGAGAATATAACCCGACAATGAAGCTTGCGTGATACTGGGAATCACTTTTGCCACTTGAGCCGAAGTTTGTGCTTCCAATTCAGAAAGCGCAATTTGACTACTGGTGATGATCAGGTGCTTTTTATCATCTAAAAGACCACTCCATTTCGCGAGCCAATTGCGCGTGTCAGGAGACTTTAAACACAAAAACAGATAGTCAGAGTGAGCGATGATGGATTCCATTGATTCAGTTACTTGAATTTGTTCTGGGAATGCTTGTGCAAGGATTTCTGCTTTATTGCTGGTGCGGTTAATGATCATTAGCTGCGGCAGCTTCGTTTTGGCAAAGGCGGTGGCGAGCATTCCACCAATTTGCCCCGTGCCAATAATGCCCAGTCGCATTTTCTCGGCCTCCCCCTCTTGTCACCTTTTTATGAAATAGAATATGATGATATTGAATGCGGCATGATTCTTGCTTGTGAAAATGGAGGGAAAAAATGCATCAGGGGTATGACTTAGTGCAACATCAGTCGCAGCGGCTTGTGATGACACAGACCCTCCAACAGGCCATTATGCTTTTGCAAATGTCCAGTGTGGAACTGCGAGAATTCATCCAGGAAGCAGTGACAGACAATCCACTGCTTGAATGGCCGATAACAGCAAAGCGCACTTCGGTGACCAAAAGGTCAAGCGGGGTAGGGCGAATTCATGATGCCGCGTTGCAGGCGGTAAATCAGGGGACTGATTTACATAGCATGCTGCATGAACAACTTGGCTTGCTGACTATTCCTCCTTGGCTAGTGGCCGCTGTGTCTTACCTGATTGATAATCTTGATGAGCGTGGGTATTTGACAGTCACTTTAGAAGAGATGGCACAGACGCGAGGTATGACCGTGGAAAGTGCAACGAGTGCGCTGGCGGTGCTGCATTCGTTGGAACCGTCCGGCATTGGGGCGAGGTCGCTGCAAGAGTGTTTGCAACTGCAAATGCAGACCACACATCATCATTTGCAGGCAGATAATCCCGCTCTTTATCACTTGACTATTGCTATCATCCAAGACGGGTTAGAGGCGCTAGGCGCAGGACAATATCAGAAATTGCAAAATCGTTTTAAGTGTAGCCGCGAAGATCTGGAGCTGGCGATTCGCCTCATTCGCACACTTTATCCCCATCCAGGTGCCGCCTTTTCCCACGAGGTGGTAGCCTATGTGGTACCCGACCTTGCGGTGCTCAAGACAGAAGGCCGATATGTCGTTCTCATGTATGATCATGCGTTTCCTAACCTGCGCTTTAATGATTACTATCGGCAACTGGCAAAAGCGGAATTAAGCACAGAAGAAAAAGAATTTTTTGTGAAAAAAACAACGCATGCCCTAAACTTACTGCGTAGTATTGAGGCGCGCCGAAGAACTGTGTATCGTGTCGCGGAAGCGATTGCCGAATATCAACAGGATTTTTTCGAGTTTGGCAGCCAACGTCTGAAACCGCTTACGATGAAACGGATGGCAGATGAACTGCATTTGCATGAATCGACGATCAGCCGAGCGGTTGCCGGGAAATACGCGGATACACCACAAGGGGTCATGGAACTAAAGGCCTTTTTCTCGACCGCCTTATCCTCTGCGATGGGCGATGATGTGTCGGCAGCGAGCGTGCAATCGACCATTGTATCGTGGATTGCCAAAGAAAATCCCCAATCGCCACTGACCGATCAGGAGCTAGCTGACCGCTTTTTGCGAGACGGAATTAAGGTGTCTCGGCGCACGATCGCCAAATACAGAGAGGAACTGCGTATCCCCTCTTCGGCCGTGAGAAAAAGGAAATTCATGGTGGATATTTAGTTGCTTGTTCTTGTGAATTAGAGTAAAATCAAAGCGTGAGTGGGACTATTAAAGCGTTGGCGGGACGAATTGAGTCCACGAGCAAAGGTCGTGAGTACATGGTGTTGGATCCCTTGCAGAGCGGTCAGCGGTTAGTGCCTGATTTGACAGCCAAGTTGCGCGGACGCTACAAGGTGTTGCAACGAATTTACCTGCATCAGCCGATTGGCAGGAGAAGCCTTGCCCAAGTGATGGGGCTCACTGAACGCGTATTGCGTGCTGACGTGGAACTGTTAAAGGAACAAGGGTTGATCGATGTAGGGCCGCTAGGAATGACTATTTCGGAGGCAGGTACCACCGTTTTGGCTGATTTAGATGAGGTAGTGCGCGATTTGGATGGCCGCTCAGGGTTAGAGCGGCGATTGAGCCATTTACTCGGGATTCCTCATATTGTGATTGTGCCTGGTGACTGCCAGAACGATGAAACAGTCATGAGAGATTTGGGTTATGGTGCGGCTTTAATCGTGCGTTCCTATATTGCGTTGCAATCGTCGTACACGATCGCCGTGACTGGTGGCTCGTCACTTGCCTGGTTGACGGAAATGATGCCGCACAGCGCCAATAACCAGCCTGTCGAGGTGCTGCCTGCACGTGGTGGAATGGGGGAAAGGTTGGAGTTTTTGGCCAATACGATTGCCTCTCGCCTCGCGGAAAAGTTGGGTGGTACTTATCGGATGTTTCACGTACCAGAACTCATGAGCCGTCAAACCGCTGAACAATTGGCACTAGAACCGTCCATTCAAGAGATGGTAGATCGCATTCGCCAGGCTGATCTTGTGATTCATGGCATCGGCGAGGCGATTACGATG
>JAJZCJ010000114.1 GCA_021846145.1 Bacillota bacterium | reverse complement strand
CGTGACCGTGGCGTGGAACAACGTCACCAGATCGAGACAGCAGGAGCATGACTCCTCTTGTCGGGCTGTGTGTCAGCCAGCCTATTGTCGCGACTGTGGGTAGCGAAGGCTACCGTAACGTGGGAGGCGTGAGCCGTTCACCACTAGGTCAGTGGCAAGTTACCGCTTCTAAACGAAGCGTAAGCGGTAGTAGTTGACTTTGACTATGCAACGATTCAAGATGCATTGCGTCAGTTGCTATCTGATGGATAGTGCATTTGTGAAATCGCAAGCACGAAATTCTGAAAAATTTGCAATTAGTCTATTGCCAAAACGGCAATTTCAAGATAAACTATCGATAGTTTATGAAGTGTAGTTTTGCAACGTTTTTTTATTACGCTGAGTTTGTGCAATAATTCACAATCGAACTCATCCAGTCTATGGTATTTTATTTGTGATGACGGGTATGTGAACAATTTCTCAAAATAGGTAGGTGAACAGGAATGCATATTGTGGTGTGTGTAAAACAGGTACCAGATAGCAGGGAAATTCGTATTGACCCCAATAATAACACATTGGTGCGTCAAGGCGTTCCTGCGATTGTCAATTATTATGATTTGCATGGATTAGAAGAGGCACTGCGGTTTAAGGATGAGCAGGGTGCAGAGATCACTGTCATTTCGATGGGGCCACCATCGGCGGATAAAGCGCTCAAGCAGTGCGTGTCGATGGGAGCAGATCGAGCGATTTTGGTTAGTGATCGTGCGTTTGCCGGTGCAGACACACTCGCGACCTCTTATGTAATTGGATTGACGGTAAAAAAAGTGGCGGAGGAATTTGGCCCCGTTGATGTAGTGTTTTGTGGAAAGCAGACTTTAGACGGAGATACAGGTCAAGTGGGACCAGGAGTCGCGTGTCGGTTGGATTACGAACAATTGACGTATATTGAGAAGGTTGTAGAACTGAACGATAGTGACAAGTCGATCACGGTACATCGCCACTTGGAAGATGGTATTGAGGTAGTAAAAACCTCGTTTCCAGTTGTACTTACTGTGCTTACTGAACTGAACAAACCAAGGCGTGCTAGTTTGCCGGGGCTGATTAATGCATCGAGATATCAACCGATTGTATGGACAACTAATGATTTTGCAGAGATTGATCGCACGAAGATTGGTCTCAAAGGTTCACCAACCATCGTGTCTAAAACTTGGGTGCCAGAACCGCGTAAGATTGACACCAAGATATTAGAAGGCGAAGACCCGACTGTGATTGCAAGCGCACTTATTGAACAACTATGGGCCACGGAATTGCCGTTAAGGCTCGGCTGGTAAAGGGAGGGAAAGGCAGTGGCAGAAGGGCAGAATGTGAATAATAATCAGGCGGCACCCGTAAAAGGGGCAAGTAAAGTGCAGCCTGTTCCTGAGCAGGATTTTTCTGAGTATCTTGGGATTATGATCGTGGTTGAGCAGCGTGCCGGGGTGGCGAAGAAAGTTTCTTGGCAACTTTTGGGCGAAGCAAAAAGAATGGCTGATAAGATTGGCGCACCCGTATACGCATTGGTCATGGGATACAACGTGCAGCATTTGGCGGAAGAAGCTATTAGTCGTGGTGCTGACAAGGTATATATAAGTGATGCGCCTGTACTGGAACAATATCGCACACGTCCTTATAGTCGTGTGAGTTTGCAGGTGATTCGCACCTTTAAGCCGGAGATCGTGCTAATGGGAGCTACTTATACAGGCAGGGATTTGGCGGGAGCTATTGCGACCCATTTGCCTACCGGTCTGACCGCTGACTGTACGCAACTTGATGTGGATGATAATCGTTTGTTGCAAGCCAGTCGACCAGCTTTTTCAGAAAAGATGTTGGCTACAATTTTATGTAAACAGTATAAACCGCAAATGGCTACTGCAAGGCCGGGAGTATTTTTGGAACTGCCTGTTGACCCTATGCGTAAAGGGGAAATTATTCACGTCGAATCTCCCATGCAAGAAGAAGATGTGGTGACTGAAGTGCTTGATTTTTTGGCGCAAACGGATCGCATCAACTTAGAAGAGCATGAAGTCATTGTCGCCGGTGGAAAAGGTCTTGGCAGCGCGGATGGATTCAAGCTATTACAAGAACTTGCTGATGCGTTAGGCGGCGTAGTGGGAGCTTCACGGGCAGTCGTGGATCTTCATTGGATTGGACATGACCATCAAGTAGGACAAACAGGTTCCACGGTGAGGGCGAAATTGTATTTTGCAATTGGCATTTCAGGAGCGGTACAACACTTGGTGGGTATGCAGAATTCTGACGTGATTGTGGCGATTAATCGAGATCCTGACGCGCCTATTTTCAAGGTGGCTCATTTTGGAATCGTAGGAGATTACAATGTAATTTTGCCAGTGATCACGAAGGCAGTGAAGGAAAAACGCGCAATGCCTTTTACATCTAATTTAGCTGCAGCCAATGAATCAGTGGCGGCCTCAATACAATCATAGGGCAATTTGGGATGGGAGTGAAGAAGTTGGCTACGGAACGTTTTGATGCGATCATCGTCGGTGCAGGACCGGCAGGAAGCGCGGCAGCATACACAATGGCTAAAGCGGGCCTTAACGTGGTATTAATTGAACGTGGTGAGTTTCCTGGCGCGAAAAATATTTTTGGCGGCGTGCTGTATCGCAAGCAATTGGAAGACATCATCCCTGAGTTTTGGAAAGAAGCACCGCTAGAGCGACGAGTGGTGGAACAAAGGCTCTGGCTGCTTGGCGAAGATTCTGCGGTGACGATGGGTCATCGCAATGAAGCATTTAAAGAACCGACGAACTCTTGGACAGGACTTCGTGTCAAATTTGATCAGTGGTTTGCAAGTAAGGCGGAACAAGCCGGTTCACTTAATATTAATGAGACTGTGGTCACCGATCTAATACTTGAGGGAAATCGCGTGGTAGGTGTTCGCACAGATCGTGAAGACGGCGACTTATATGCTAATGTGGTAGTCGTTGCTGATGGGGTCAACTCGCTATTGGGCAAAAAATTAGGTGTTCACCATGAGTGGCAACCGGATCAAGTGTCTCTGGCTGTTAAAGAGGTGATTGCGCTGCCTAAAGAAAAAATTATGGATCGTTTCAATCTTGAAGGCGATGAAGGCGTCACGACGGAGTTCATTGGTCAATTAGGTGGAATGGCTGGGTTAGGATTTATGTATACCAACCAGGAAACTATCTCTTTTGGGGTTGGCGTCATGGTCAGCGACCTCAAACGCACAAAGATTCGCCCTTATGATTTAATTGAGAATGTCAAAAAGCACCCGGCGATTCGGAAAATGTTGCAAGGTGGGGAAACTAAAGAATATTCGGCTCATCTGATTCCTGAAGGTGGGTATCACGCTATTCCTCCGCTTTCGGGAAATGGCTGGATTATCTGTGGTGATGCGGCACAACTAATTAATTTTGTACATCGTGAGGGTACTAACCTAGCCATGACTTCAGGTCGGTTTGCGGCAGAAGCGATTATCGATGCGCATGCTAAAGGGGATTTTAGTAAGGATTCGTTGGTTGGCTACGATCGACGCGTTCGCGAGTCATTTATCCACAAAGACTTGAAGAAATATCAAGGTCTGCACGGCTTACTAAATGAAATCGATCCGAAATTATTTGACAGACTCCCTGAGGCCATGAATAATGCGGCTTACCAAATGTTGTTGATCGATGGCATCAGTAAGGCAGAAAAACAAAAAGCAGCGATTCGTGGAGTGCGTGAGGCTGTCGGCGGCACTGCTAATTTATTGAAATTAGGCTTAAAGGGATGGAGGGCGATGAACGGATGAGTGACATAGCTGAAAAGCTGTATACAATCCGCTATAAGGTGGATGAAAATTCACATTTGATAATCAAAGATCAAGATGTCTGCCTCCATTGTGAGACGAAAGAATGCCAATTCTTTTGCCCTGCTGAAGTGTATCAATGGCATGATGAAGAAAAAATGACATCAGTGGCTTTTGAGAATTGTGTGGAGTGTGGAACTTGTCGAATTGGGTGCCCACATTACAATATTGATTGGGTGTATCCTAAGGGCGGTTATGGCATTACGTATAAATTCGGTTGATTTTAATGGGACATGTTATACTTGGGGCACTTAGGTGCCTCTTTTTTTGTGAAGAATTTACGATACATGTTATATTGAAGGTGGGAATGTTTTGACTGCGAGTGAACCGTTTCGTTCTGTGCGATTTGATGAAGACAAAATTGTGCTCCTTGATCAAACGCGGTTGCCTGACGAGTTGGTATACATTGACTTGCAAACGCTTCAGGACGTTTTTGATGCGATTCGAGCCATGAAGGTTCGGGGAGCACCAGCGATTGGCATTGCTGCAGCGTATGGGTTGTATCTGGGGATGCATGTTGCGGTAAACAATGAGTCGATAGATGATTGGGATGCGACAATAGATGACTATGTTCGCTATTTAATGACTGCTAGGCCGACGGCTGTGAATCTGGAATGGGCATTGCGGCGTATGCAACGTCGATGGCAAAGTAGCAAAGGGGTATCGCGTGCAGAACAATTAGTAGCATTACTTGATGAAGCGCAGCAAATTGATTGCGAAGATGAACTTGCTAATCGTGTGATTGGGGAGCAGCTAGCATCATTCATTGGGGATGGCATGGGGATATTAACCCACTGTAATGCAGGGGCGCTCGCGACTAGTCGTTACGGGACGGCGCTATCTGGCTTTTATATTGCAAAAGAGCGTGGTATTGATTTTAAAGTGTTTGCAGATGAGACGCGACCTGTCCTCCAAGGGGCACGCTTAACTGCATGGGAGTTACAACAAGCAGGAATTGATGTGACGTTAATTTGTGACAATATGGCGGCGATGGTGATGAGCCAGGGGAAGGTACAAGTTATCATGGTGGGGGCAGACCGAATTGCTGCCAACGGAGATACTGCAAATAAAATTGGCACTTATAGTGTGGCAGTATTAGCCAAACACTTTGGCATACCTTTGTACGTGGCAGCACCAACATCAACGGTGGATTTGGGAATTGAACATGGCCGGCAAATACCTATTGAAGAACGAGCCCCAGAGGAAATCACAAGTTTTAATGGACGCAAGATTGCGCCTGATCATATTGTGGTTTATAATCCAGCGTTCGATGTTACACCACACGAATTGATCACTGCGATTGTTACAGAAAAAGGAACCTTTTATCCGCCGGTCGATTTGCGAACCGTGCTACTGAATTAACAGGAGGTTGTAACTTGTCAAGGCAAATTTCTTCGTCTTTATTGCGTCCAGGAATGCGACTTGGAAGAACCCTTTACGATGAGCATGGACGAGTTCTGTTATCCAAAGGTGTGGAAATTCGCGAAGGGTTTATTGTAAAAATCCAAAAGGATTTTGCGGTAGTTTATATTGATGATGAAATGTCTGAAGGTATTGAAATCAAAGAGGCAGTGCCGATCGAACTGCGCCTAGAAACCCAATCTATCCTTTCAGTACAATGGGAGTTGTGGCACAACAACGTCTCTCTTGATAAGGTATCGATTGACCGTGAAATTACAAAATTACTGCGAGATCAAATGAAACAATTGCTATTTATTCTTCAAGGAACGACCATTTTACAGGAAGATTTATCCACTGTTGCTACTTATGATAACCAGACTTATGTTCATTCTATCAATGTAGCCATCTATGCATTAATTATCGGGGTTAGTTTGGGTTTGTCAGAAAACATGTTGGTCGATTTGGGATTAGGTGCGATGCTACACGATATAGGGAAAATATGGGTTCCTGTAGATGTGCTAAATAAGCCCGGGAAATTAACGACTGAGGAATATGAGCAAATAAAAAAACATGCTGAATTGGGCCACGATGTGCTTGTGAAGCAACATGAACTTTCTTATTTGGTGGCACACTGTGCGTATCAACATCATGAGCGGTTGAATGGTACTGGCTATCCAAGAGGACTTGTTGGGGATGACATTCACCTGTTTGGCAAAATTATTGCTGTGGCAGACGTGTATGATGCAATGGTGATGCATCGTCCTTATCGTAGAGGAATGTTGCCGGCAGATGTGATGGAGTATCTGTACAGTCGCGTGGATACGGAATATGATTTAAATATGGTGGCTTTATTTAGTAAAAAAGTATCGATGTATCCGATCGGCACAGAGGTGAAGTTGAGCGATGGACGAACGGCAATTGTCAAAAACACGAATCCTAATTTCCCGGGTAGGCCGATTGTGCGCGTTATTCAAAATGAACGAGGCGAAGCCATCACCCCAGAAGACGTAAATTTGATTGAACACTTGTATATCACGATTGTGAATGCACACGATGGTGCGATCATGGATTTTTTGATTGACTAACGATCCTTGGACTCGCGAAAGTCCCAAAACAAATTGATGAGTACCAGTGCATACAGGGGCTGAATGATGATAGTGAAAATCCATCCTAGGAAGGTTTGTAACCAGAAGCCTGGAAACGGTGAGATCAGTGAAGTAAAGCCCATCTCGGCAAAAGACAGGATCAATTGGCTAATTGCAAGAAAAGTGAATAAATACCAAAAACGGTTGGCTGTCAATTGCCAGGAACGTTTGATGGCGTTCCAGTTGCGTTGTTCTTCAACCACGACTATGGCAAATGTAAAAGACAGCCTGGTGACGATCCACAACATAGTGACGAGCACAGCGAGATACAATAAAACGGATGCTAAGGCTAGCCCGTTGATAAGTGATAGCAGTAAAGCGACGAGCCCGAGCAAGAGCATCCCCGCAAAGGACAGGCCAATTAACAGCCAAATTGTGGATATGAAAGCGAACCACCGTTTTCGCGCCTTCTGTATTAGCAAACTTGCAGACATTTTCACTGGAGGATTATTCGAGCCTTTGACTAATGTCTCATTGGCCAAATAATAATAACCGCCGTTTAGTAGTGGGGTGAACACGTTCAGATTGAGTAGCGTAATTATTAAGCTAAGAAGAGCAATAAATAGCCCACCGGTTGCGGTCGAGTAAGACTGCAATTGAGTAAGAAAATGTCCCATTCCTACTTGGCCTTGGCTTAACAGTTGCCAATTTAATGATTTCGTGGTATGTGTTTGAATAAGTGTGCTGAGAATAAGCTGTGGCAGCTCAAAAAAAAGACTAACCGCAAATAGTTGCGGGAAGTATCTCCGATACTGATGATAGATGCTATCCAGCATTTGCCCTATCGAACGATTCCGGAGATCCTTGTGCAATGTAACTCCCCCTTATTGAATACCCCTGTTTCATCACACAGTATAGCAGATTTATAAATCGCTTGCTGAATTCCTCGGAGTAGATATACTATGAAAAAAACAACTACTATCATTAAGGATGATGAAGATGGCAAACAAGCATGTGCGTTTAATGATTTTAGGGACAGGTCCTGCTGGATTGACATCCGCTATCTATGCCGCTCGAGCCAATCTAGAGCCGCTCGTGATTGAAGGCAATGAGCCTGGAGGGCAACTAACGCTGACTACAGAAGTGGAAAACTTCCCTGGGTTTGAGGATGGGATTATGGGCCCTGAGCTCATGAACAATATGCGCAAACAGGCGGAGAAGTTTGGCGCACAATTTGAGATAGGATGGGTTACTTCTATCGATGTCAGCAAACGTCCTTTTCATGTAACAGTTAATGAGGAAAATGAGTATGAGGCGGATGCGCTCATTATTTCTACAGGTGCGTCGGCAAGGCTACTTGGCATTGCTGGTGAATCTGAACTTATTGGCAAAGGGGTATCCACATGCGCCACGTGTGATGGCTTTTTCTTTCGCAATAAGCGCATTTTGGTATTAGGTGGTGGAGATTCAGCAATGGAGGAAGCTACGTTTCTTACGAAATTCGCCAGTGAGGTGACGATCGTTCACCGTCGTGCAACATTGCGGGCGTCGAAATTTATGCAAGAGCGTGCTAGAGAGAACCCGAAAATTAAATGGTTACTCGATGTCACGCCTGTCGAGGTACACGCACAGGGGAATAAAGTCAGTGCGCTCGAAGTGATTGACAACACGACAGGTGACAAACAGATGATCGAAACTGATGGGATTTTTATTGCTATTGGTCATTCGCCTAATACTGAATTTTTACAGGGACAATTGCAGACAGATAAGACGGGCTATATTGTCACTGATGGCTTTACGACTGCCACCAGTGTGAAGGGAATTTTTGCTTGCGGGGATGTGATGGATTCTCGCTATCGTCAAGCGGTGACTGCGGCTGGTTCAGGGTGCAAGGCTGCGCTTGACGTGGAGAAGTTCTTAGAGGAGTCTAGCGTACATGATTGGTCGGTTACTGCCACTTTGTAAAAGGCCAAAGTGTACTGTGGGGATGTGTTCATTTGAAAAAGGCAATGAGGAGATTGTGTGGCTCCTCATTGCCTTTTTGTGCGAAATAGTACAAAAGAATCAGACAGATATCATTCATTTGTACTAGTCATATTCATTCATAAGAACCTTTTATATTTGTAAAATTAGCGTAATACTATAGATGGTTTAATATCTCACGAACAATATAAAGAGGAGGATAATTAAATGAAAATGAATAAATTAGCATTATCTGTGCTAGCGTCTGGCATGCTGTTTGGCATGATGGGAGCCGGGATGACGGTCAGCGCGCATAGTGTGGCAAAACACGTATCAGCAACGTCGATCAAGTATCCTACAGTCATTATGACCACTGTGTATACTGGTAAACAAGATGGCAAAAAAGGTTGGCCAGAATTTACACCATCGAATTTTTCTGTTCCAGCAAATACAAGAGTAGAACTCATCATTCACAGTTATGATGATGGTCCTGCGGCGATCATGGGTGACAACTACAAGGTAAAAGGCACCGTCGGTGGATATGAACTTGTTGACGGCAAAAAATTCACAGGCTTTAATAAAAACAATGTGGCGCACACGATTACTGTGCCGAGCTTAAACCTCAACATTCCGATTCCGCCTAAAACCGGAAAAGAAGCATATGTCACCGTAGTGGCACAGTTCAACACTGGCAAAGCCGGCAACTACAACTGGCAATGTATGGGCGCTTGCGGATCTGGTTCCAGCGGTTGGATGGGCGCAATGGCCACTAATGGTTGGATGAAGGGCGCATTTAGCGTATATAATCAATAATCGTAAATTTCATCAAGGGTTCTGGCGAATCGCCGGAACCCTTTTTAGCATCCACGGAATGGTGGCCTGCTATCGCAGGAACGACATCAGCCGCCAATATGTGACATTTCCACTTTCGTTTTTTGCGTTGTCTGTGTGGATCGAAGTTCAGAGTATCGATCGTCGCGCCCTGACCATACGCTGGCAATCTTGTCTGTAATCGTCTCGTCTGGTGCTCCGTTTCGCAAAAGGTGTCGGAGATCAACCCCCTCTGCTGCAAAGAGACACTTGAAAAGTTGCCCATCGGCAGATAGACGCACCCTTGTACAACTTTGGCAAAATGGCTGCGTAATCGATGAAATAATACCAATTTCACCTTGTCCATCTTGATACATATAGCGTGTAGCCACGTCCCCAAAGCGTAAGGGAGTTGCAGCTTGTAAAGGCCACTTAGAATGAATAATAGTAAAAATATCTTTTGCAGCAAATACTTGATCCATGTGCCAACCATTGGAATTTCCCACATCCATGTATTCAATAAATCGCACAGTAACCCCTGTTCCACGAAAATGGCCAGCTATATCAACGATTTCCTGGTCATTGATCCCTTTGATTACTACCATGTTGACTTTCACGGGGTCAAGGTGCGCTTCGCTCGCTGCTGCAATCGCAGCCA
>JAJZCJ010000113.1 GCA_021846145.1 Bacillota bacterium | reverse complement strand
ACAATTGTAGAAGCGCCAATCATGGAAAAACTTCTCGTCGTCCCGATCTACCTAGTTAGCGGAGTAGGAATGAATGGATCCGAAAGTTCATGCGTCAGCACTGCTCATCGTATGTTAATGTTGACGTATCACAAGAGTAGTAGTAGTATCAGCAGTAGATTTATTTTTCCGCTAAGAATTTTTTTGAAAACGGTTTCTAATTTTAATTTAATAATTTATGGGTGGGAGTAGGAGAAGTACCCAGTGAATGTGCAGCAATCGGAAAGTGGTTTGCATGCATGATTCGCTTGAGGTGCTTTTTTTTATTCCGAAATAAGGAGTTATTTATGAATGCTGAAATAGTTGTAATTTTATTGATTGCTTTATTCACGGGTATTTCCGGAATTAATGATGGTGGTAACTTAGTAGGGACATTTCTGGCATCTCGAATGATTTCAGTTCGTTGGTTAATACCAATATTAATCATCAATATTGGTATTGGTCCTATTTTATTTGGCACTGCAGTGTCCCATACAGTTGCTGTTGAGGTAGTAGATTTTCAAAAGGCAGGAATGGTGATTCTAGCCATATCATTATTTTCCGCATTGCTAACTTTGCTGATCACGTGGTTATTGCGTGTTCCTTCTAGTACGACTATTGCACTAACTGGTGGAATGATTGGTGGTGCTTGGTCGAATGACCGGACGGGATTGATTCATTGGGTAGGAGTGCTTAAAGTTGTCGGCGGTATGATCGGGTCAATAATTGTTGGATTCATTATGGCTTATATTATTACGAAGTTACTTTGGCACGTCTTGCGAGATGTGAAAGATGGTACGAATAGGAAATTCGCTTATTTGCAATATATAACTATCAGTTTACAAGGGATCGCTTATGGAGCAAACGATCAAGAAAAGGCCATTGGACTCACTGCCTTATATTTTATGATGATTCATCATCATACGCATTATGCAGTCACAGCTTTCGCAATTGGGTTGCCTGTATTATTCTGGATTCTAGGACTTTATTTTGGGGGATTGCGAATAGCGCAAACTGTAAGTGGACATATACTTCGATTACGTGCACTGCAAGCTATTACAACCCAAATGGCTGCAGCGATTACTGTGATCGCTGCAGCCATGGCGGGACTGCCTGTCAGTACTACCCAAACGACGGATGGATGTCTATTTGGTATGGGTGCCGCTACTGAGCCGCGTAAGGTAAGGTGGCTCACTGTACAAAAACTGCTGTGGGTATGGGTGCTTTCTTTCCCTAGCGCAATAATTATTGGATATCTATCGATGGCGTTCTTACGAATAATATGATAGTGGTATGCAAAAATGAAAGGAGCGTGTCAAATGTTGATGAGGTGGAAAGAAATATTTAATTCAAAGGAAAGCATATTTATAACATTACTTCAAGATGGTATCAACGTCACGAGTAATATGTGTAATATTTTGGTTAAGTATGTTTCGGAAGAGGATCGGGCTCAGCAAATCTTATTTGAAGAACAAGCGTCAGAATTAGAACACGATGGAGACAGAATACGTACAGAAATTCTCACTCGACTAAATGATACGCTGATTACGCCATTTGATCGTGAAGATATTAATGATTTATCAAGGGCAATTGATGACATTGCAGACTATATTGAAAATTCCATTAAAGAAATAAGTATGTATCACATTATGCCCAATGAATATATTCGTGATATGGTGAGAACTCTGCGAGATGCAGTATTGTTATTGTCTAAAAGCATTGAATATCTTAAGAAAAATTTTTCAATCAGTACCAAGTTGGCTTTGCAGGCTAAAACCATGGAAAATAAAATAGAGGGTATCTATCGCAAAGGGATTTCTAACTTGACAGAAGATCTTGAAGTTCATTATTTAATTAAGCTTCGGGAGGTGTATCGCCACTTGAGTAACGCCGCCGATCGTATCGATTCAGCGGCAAATCGAATTATTACAATTGCAGTGAAGGCGGGGCAATAACAAAGAATATTGGTTAGTGAGGGGGTAAGATAATTTGTGTAGCATTATTAGTAATCATGTGCTATCATAGTATGAAAGGGTTTTCAATAATATAATAATGGACTGGTAGAAATCGGAGAAGTGCCCAGTGGATGTTGCGACAAGCGTGTTCGTGCTTGATGGCACCATACATTTGAGGTACTTTTTGATTTATAAAATTAGTGTAATATGTACGATTTAAACCATAGGAAATTTAGAGGGGACTCAGTGCGCATGAAACAACTGCAACAAGCAGGAATAGCAAAAACAAAACGCCAAAAAAAAATTCATAGAGGATTAAAAGACTCTTTATCTGGTTGGGTTTTTATTTCTCCTGCTATTCTTTTCTTAACTATATTTGTTTTTATTCCGGCGGTCTATGTAGTTTATCTAAGTTTTGTGCGGTGGAATATGTTGGATCCAAATCCGCGATTTGTTGGATTTTCTAATTACAAATTAATGTTTCAAGATCCTAATTTTAGTCAAGCTTTTTTCAATACAGTTATGTTTAGTGTGGGAATGATTGTGATCTCTTTACCCATCGCACTCCTGCTTGCGATGTTGGTGGATATGGGTCTTAAAGGAACAAAGATTTATCGAACGGTACTTTTTGGGCCATACGTTATCCCGTTGGTAGGTTCTGGGCTGATCTGGGCTCTAATGTACAACCCTAATTATGGGTTTATTAATCAGTTGTTGAGTAAATTTCATTTACAAACTCCGAATTGGCTGGGATCACAAGGATATGCTTTGCTTGCGGTGTTGATCATGAGTGTATGGCAGTCTCTAGGATATTACATGATTATATTTCTCGGTGGGTTGCAAAGTGTGTCTGATAGTCTCAAAGAGGCTGCCGCCATCGATGGAGCGAAGACATGGCAAGTGTTCAAGAATGTTACCATCCCTGCACTAGCGCCAAGTATATTGTTTGCCTTGATAGTATGTACAATTCAGTCATTCCAGACTTTTGATCAGGTTTATGTAATGACAGAAGGTGGACCAGATGGAGCCAGTTCAACGTTAGTATATTACATATTCTCTCAAGGTTTTCAGATGTATAACATTGGTATTGCGACAGCCGCTTCTGTGGTATTGCTAATATTTTTGGCAATTCTTACCTGGACGCAAGTGCATTTAAGCAATCGGTGGGTGGTGGAAGAATGAAGAAAAGATCAAAAAGCAGCAGATTTTTTGCACATTTTATTCTGATTATTTTCAGTGTGGCGGTGTTCTTTCCGATTTATTGGATGGTGGTATCATCCGTTCAGACAAATGAAAGTATATTTAGCAGCACACTACATTTATTACCTTTGCAATGGCACTGGAATAATTTTATTAGAGCATGGAAAGCTCAACCATTTGCAATTTTTTTTATAAACAGTATTGTTTCTAATCTTTTGATTGTAATTGCTCAAGTGATAACATCTAGTTTATCTGCCTATGCGTTGGTTTTCTTACCTTTTAAAGGTAAGAAAATAATATTTTTTCTGATTTTAATGGCGATGATGGTACCTATTCAGACTACTTTCATTCCTATTTATTTGATCCTTAGCAAGGCTCAACTAATCAATACCTATGCTGCCTTGGTACTTCCTTTTGTCGGGAGTGCATTTGGAATCTTTCTGCTGCGGCAGGGCTTCTATTCGATTCCAAGGGAAATGATCAATGCAGCGCGTATTGATGGTGCCAAGGAATGGCATATTCTTCGTTCCATTGTCTTACCAAATGTAAAACCTTCAATAATTACTCTCGTATTGCTTAATTTTGTTTTCCACTACAATAATTTATTTTGGCCCTTGGTAGCTACGAATACGACAAATATGAGAGTCATTCCAGTCGCTCTGTCGTATTTTCTTAATCAAGAACCGGGGCAAAATTTACAATGGAATTTAATGATGGGGGCTGATTTGTTCTCTGTTATACCAGTGCTCTTAATCTTTATATTTGGCCAACGTTATATCGTGAAAGGTGTCGCTAATACATCCGTTAAAGGATAACCGTTTAGAATTCGCGACATGAATTGTTCTTGGTTCTACCTGACCTTGGATGCAAGCCATTTAAAATAGTGGTTCCATCAAATAAAAAAATGGAGGGGTTCAATTGAAAAATCGACGTAATTCCATTGTTGCGTTAGCAGCAACGTCGACCATGGCTTTGGTAATGGGATTCAATGCAACTGCACCTAATGTCTTTGCAAAAGGGGAGAGAACATCTCCGGCTGTACAAATTAGTTTTTGGTATGGAATAAGTGGACAACTGAGTACAGATGTACAACAAATGGTCAGCAGATTCAACAAAACCCATCCTGGAGTCCACGTTACAGCTACTTTTCAGGGAAGTTATTCAGGTGGGGGACCCGAGCAACAAAAACTCATTGCGGCTTTGGGAGCTGGCACACCACCAACCATTGCTCAAATAGAAGTTCACTCCATGCCTGTTTTTGCTTCTTCCGGTAGATTGATTGATTTGACTAGTTTTATGAAATCTAGCAAAGTTGATAAACCGGGCAACTTTCTAAAAGGGATGTTGGTTAGCACACAATATAATGGGAGCTACTTTGGTGTACCATTCAATCGCAGTGTGCCAGTATTATATTATAATAAAACACTTTTCTCGAAAGCTGGGATTTCTGATGCACCAACTACATGGAATCAACTAGCTCTTGATGCAAAAAAGCTCACTGAAGGTAAGGGAGCATCAAAGGTATACGGATTCGAGCCTTTGGTAGACTGGTGGCCATGGGAAGCATCCGTTTGGTCCAATGGGGGACATATTTTATCTTCTAATCTAAAAACAGCTGAATTTGATACACCGCAAGCTACTCACATTTTGTCAATTTGGCAAAATCTCATCAAACATGGTTATGCGACGGTGGAGACAAGTCCGCAATATTGGACGCTGACAACACAAGACTTTGGACAAGGTAGGACAGCCATGGATATTGACACCATTGGAGATGCCGGTCAAGTTATATCTACGGTTGGGAAAAAGTTCAACTGGGGAGTTGCGTTATATCCGAGAGGTACCAAGTTGAATGTTCCTCCTGGTGGTGGGGATATCGCCATTATTAAAGGGGCAACTACTGATCAGGTGAAGGCAGCTGAAACATTTATTGAGTGGTGGACTTCGCCAACCCAGGCAGCAAAGTGGTCAGAAATGACAGGGTATTTGCCTGTGCAGACGGCTGCAGTGAAAGAAAAGAGTTATCAAAATTATTTAAAACAGTATCCACAATACCTTACCGCATTAAAGGAATTACAATATCAACACCCAGCCCCAGCTTCTTCTAATTATCTTGCTGTACTACAGTATGTTCAGCAAGCATTGCAAGGTGTTTTGGATGAAGGGAAACCAGTTCAAGCTACCATGAAGGCTGCAGCTCAGCAAGCTGACAGTGCACTTCAACAATAGTTTAATAGAGTTATATTGCTCATGCGCAAGCTGATTGAACTATCGTAATCTCGCCCCATGGTAACCATCTGACTTGTTTAAAATGCTCGACCATGGGGCAGTTTTTTTATATATAAAATTTTGTAACGGAGAGAAGATGTATCGATTGATAAAAAAAACGATGATTTTAGGGCATCGTGGGTGGAGCAAAAATTACCCAGAAAACACCATATTAGCTTTTCGTAAAGCTCTTGAACTTGGAATTAGTGGACTTGAATTTGATGTGCAATTAACTGCTGATCGAATACCAGTCATCATTCATGATTCCACATTAGACCGCACTACCAATGGTCATGGTGCCGTGTCAATGGCAACTTTAGAACAGGTTCATCAATTAAACGCTGCTAATTTATGGCCTCAATATAATATGCAATCCGTACCTACATTGAATGAGGTTTTAGATCTATCAGTGGACAGTATAGAGAGCATTTTTTATAACATTGAAGTAAAAGTGTATGAAGATGATTGGGAAATCCTAATTGACCAGTTGGTCCATCATATATCAAGTTACTCTGGTGCCAATGATTTGTTGATTTCTTCGTTTCATCATCCGTGTCTACAATATCTAAAAGAGAGAATGCCCAGCAGCAAGGTGGGATTATTATTTGAAGGATCATCAAATGAAGCATGGAAAACAGCACTAGAAATAGGGGCTGATTCAGTGAATATGAACTATCGTTTAATAACAGAAGCGTTGGTGTACAGTTGTCATACTGAAGGTATTATTGTATGTGCTTGGACTGTCGATGAATTTGAGGACATTCAAAAGCTCGCTTCATGGGGAGTTGATATCATCATTTCAAATCGACCAAATGTAGCATTGCAGGCAGTTCAGAGCTTGTAAAAAATCAATTGAAGTCTAGGATGGTTTTAATGTGAAGTACACAGAAATTGGTGAAATCCCTTTAGTGGAAAGAGAACAAAAACCCTTTAAGTTATTATTTTTGTGGTTCTCATCAAACATGCAGTTGACGACAATTGTGACAGGTGCATTGGCAATATCGTTACATGCTTCCATTGGTTCGGCCATTGTGGGGATTATCGTCGGCAATGTGATCGGTGGGTCTATCATGGCACTTCATAGTGCGCAAGGCCCTCGTTTACCTGCACCACAGATGGTTATGACTCGGGCATTGTTTGGGGATTTGGGTAGTGCGCTCCCCACCATAGTATTCGCACTAATGTATGTGGGATTTTATTCCACTACGTCTGTGATTGGCGGTCAGGTACTCCATCATTTTTTTCAATTACCTTTTTGGTTATCCCTGTTATTCATCAACTTGTTAACCATCCTACCTGTCTATGCAGGCGATCAGTTCATGAAAAATGTTCAGCATTATTTAGCGTATATACTTTTGGTGACGTTTAGCTACTTATCATTTTCAGTGCACTTATTGGATTACAGAACATTATTACCTGATATTTACTCACATTTATCTGTTTCTTCTATATTGACCATGGTAGGAGTTGCAATAACATGGCAAATAAGTTACACGCCTTATGTAGCCGATTATTCACGTAGCTTGCATCCAGCATTGCCGTCTTGGAAACTCATGTGGTTCAGTGGAGCAGGAACCATTTTGAGCAGTACTTGGATGATGGGATTGGGGGCAATAGTAGCTTGGCGAGGTATAACGAGCGATGACATCGAGAGCGCAAAGTTTTTATTGTCTCAAGTTTCATGGTTTGTGAAAATTCCGATCGAAATTGTACTTGTTTTAGGTATTATTACGGTGAACTCGTTTAATTTGTATGGGAGTTATATTTCGTACTCAGCTTTATTATTGAGTCGCAAAAAACACAGAGTTAATCATCGATTTTTGCTGCTATTTGTAATCACGATTTTATGTACCGGCATTTCCATTTGGGGAAAAGATAATTTTATGCTTAAGTATTCGACATTTTTAAATTACTTGATTTATTTTTTAATTCCTTGGAGCGCAATAACATTAGTGAATTATTATCGCGCCTCTAAATCAGATCGCGAAAGCAATCTATTGAAACGAATTCATGATCATTACTCCGTTGTTTGGGGAACGGTGATTGTCTACCTTACTGCAGTACTGTTTGAATTTTTTGTTTTAATTTCAGCCCATTGGCTTCATTGGGCGGGTGCATTATCTAGCATCACTTGGATGATCGGATTTATCAGTTCTGTTATTCTCTATCTGTTGAAAATGAAATTTAGCACTCGCAAGCGTCTGACTAGATTCTTGTAAGGTTCCAAGTGTGGAAATAATATAAAAGATGAAGAATGAATTAGATGTCGAAGCGATCACTGATTTTAATAATTATTGGAGAGATAAATCATGAGTAAATACGTGATGGCAATTGACCAAGGGACGACCAGTTCGCGCGCCATTTTATTTAACAAAGACGGGTCTATTCATGCCGTGGAGCAGCGGGAATTTACACAAATTTTCCCGCAGTCTGGTTGGGTAGAGCATGATGCCATGGAAATCTGGGGTTCGGTGCAGTCCTGTGTGTCCCAGTTGATGGCCTCCCATGATGTGACAGCCAAAGACATTGTCGCCATTGGCATCACCAATCAGCGGGAAACGACAGTGGTATGGGATAAACACACAGGCTTGCCTGTATACAACGCGATTGTCTGGCAGTCGCGGCAGACAGCCGGAATTTGTGATGAACTGAAGGCGCAGGGGTACGATGAAATGGTTCGCGGCAAGACCGGTTTGTTGATTGATGCGTATTTTTCCGGCACCAAAGTGAAGTGGATTTTGGACAACGTCGAGGGTGCACGTGAAAAAGCAGAAAAAGGCGACCTGCTCTTTGGCACGATGGATACGTGGATTATCTGGAAATTATCTGGCGGTAGTGTACATGTCACTGATTACACTAATGCATCAAGGACGCTCATGTACAATATTTTTGATCTGAAATGGGACGATGAATTACTACAAATGCTGACAGTGCCAAATTCAATGCTGCCAGCGGTGCGCAATAGTTCAGAAGTGTATGCGCATACAGAACCAAGCTTGTTTTTCAATGAATCAGTGCCGATTGCCGGCATCGCGGGGGATCAACAGGCGGCGCTCTTTGGTCAGGCGTGTTTTGAACCAGGGATGGCGAAAAACACGTATGGTACCGGTTGTTTTATGCTGATGAACACGGGCGAAAAAGCGGTGCGCTCGAAAAATGGACTGCTTACCACGATTGCTTGGGGACTCGATGGCAAAGTGGAGTACGCTTTGGAGGGGAGCATTTTTGTGGCCGGCTCTGCCATTCAATGGCTACGAGATGGTCTGCGTATGTTTAAGAATGCAGCGGAAAGTGAAGAATATGCCGCGCGGGTTAATTCCACCGACGGGGTATACATGGTGCCGGCGTTCGTTGGTCTAGGGACGCCGTATTGGGACAGTGAAGCGCGTGGAGCCATCTTCGGTTTGACCCGTGGTACTAGCAAAGAGCACTTCGTGCGTGCGACACTAGAATCCCTCGCTTATCAGACGAAAGATGTGCTAACGGCGATGGAAGCAGATTCAGGCATTACCCTGACCACGCTTAGGGTAGACGGTGGGGCAACCATGAACAATTTCTTGATGCAGTTCCAAAGTGACATGCTCGGTGTGCCGGTAGAACGACCAGAAGTGCTGGAGACAACAGCGCTTGGTGCCGCTTATCTGGCTGGTTTGGCTGTTGGGTATTGGCAAAGCAAGCAGGACATTACCGACAATTGGCTAATCGGAAAAACGTTCCGCGACGGGATGGAGGAAGGCACGCGCGATCATCTGTACTCGGGATGGAAAAAGGCTGTAGAAGCCACCTGTGCGTTCAAGTGAAGTGTGCTATATTTGAAGGGAAGAAGCGAACAGACAACATAATACATTGGTGATGAGTTCAGGAGAAACCACAAGACTTGGCGTAGATTAGCTTAAGTTTGTGGTTTTTCCTTTATTAAAAAGGAGTGATACAGCATGGCCTATTCATTTACCCACAGTGAGCGTGCTGCGATGATGAAAAGCCTTCAAAACGAACCGCTAGACCTGCTGATTATTGGTGGCGGTGTTACTGGCGCAGGAATATTGCTTGACGCGCACTCCCGAGGGTTAAGGGCAGCGGTGATTGAGATGCAAGACTTTGCCGCAGGCACCTCTAGTCGCTCGACGAAACTAGTTCACGGCGGGCTGCGGTATCTCAAGCAGTTAGATATCGAAGTGGTAGCAGAAGTAGGGGAAGAAAGAGCTATAGTGTACGAAAATGGGCCACATGTGACCACGCCTTTGTGGATGATGTTGCCGATCGTCGAACACGGTACGTATGGCATGTTTATGAGTGCGATCGGACTATATATTTATGACCGCTTGGCTCGTGTCAAGCCAGAAGAACGG
>JAJZCJ010000112.1 GCA_021846145.1 Bacillota bacterium | reverse complement strand
ATCAGTATTCAAGGAAGTTTCATGTACGTCGTTTTTAAACAATCGCTTTCGAAAACAGAACCGACAATAAGTTCCACATACTTCAGACACGAGTAATAAAGCAGTGGTCGTATATTTGTGTTGGCATCCGGGTACGACGTAATTTTGATGTTCTTCAGAAGGGTCTAACTGCCCATATTCATCTAGTTCGTGTTCGCTTGGTATAGCTATTTTGCGAATGGGGTCGGTAGGGTCGTCCCAATTGATCAGTCCCTTATAGTATTCATTGAGACGAAAAAGATAAGTTTCTGATATGGGTTTTAATCGTGATTGTTCAGCGACAGAGAGTTCATTGATCTGGGTAAGATGGGTGTGGTATTTCGGCAACATCAATAATCCCCCTTCAAAAGTAGGAAGAAGGAAACGGGGCTAATCATGCGTGTAGAGGTGAAAACAAGCATATCCAATTTATGCCTGCATCAATTAAAATATTCCCCTACTTTCAACGCTTACGAAGTTAGCTGTCGGATTCGGGTGGAAAGTTCACCCTACCAATCGCTCCCTTTAGGTCGGACGATTGGATTCACCCCACAAAACTCGGGTCCCCCGCTTCTTTTCTTCAAAGAATTCAGCGCATTTATGGGAAATGCAATTCAATTTTACCGCATCATATTAGTGTTGTCTATGTGGAAAAATCATGCTAATGGAACATACGCGCAAGCTGGATCTTCTGCAAGTGGATCACCACTATGGGCAAAGGCGCGTGCCCTTGAACCGCCACAAAGGTCCTTGTAATCACATACTCCGCAGCGCCCTGTAAATTCCGCGTTGCGAATTTGCTGAAGCACCGGTTGTGAACGGTAAATGGTTGCGATATTTTGATCGCGAATGTTTCCTAGTGGAAGTGGCAGAAAGCCAGCAGGATAGACTGTTCCGTCGTAGGAGACAAACACGATCCCTTTGCCATCTCTGGTCTGACTAGTTTGTGCTTTGGGAGCGGCGGTTGCGTCACCAAGTCGGTGAACCAAATCAGTTGCCAATTCTCTGTAAAGGCCACCAAGCTGGTAATGGGAGGCCACTTGCTCTGGATTCACTTGGGTATTCAGTTCGTCGCGTTCACGCCATTTGATAATCCGCCTGAAAAATGGACCTTCCACTGTGCGAACGACAAGGTCATAGGCAGACGCGTCATATAAAAAATGTACTACGTCTTCACATTCGGCGGGGCTTAGCTCATGACTGTTTTGTCCGCGTCCCACGTGTACAAGAAAAAATACTTCCCATGTCTCAACGCCTATTGTTTTTAAAATTTCAGCAATCGCAGCGAGTTCTTTTGCGTTATCGCGCATGACTGCCGTGTTCACTTGTACATGAAAGCCAAGTTCGACTAGTTGTCGTAGTGCCTGCAGTGTTTGTTCAAAGTGTCCAGGTATTCCGCGGATCGTTTCGTGCGTGGCAGCTACTGCGCCGTCTAAACTGATGGACACCATTCTAATGCCGAGCGCCTTCATTTGTTGCATTCTTTCTATCGTTAAATTAGGTGTTACGCTCGGAGACATCGCGACGGGTATTTCGAGACTTTTTGCATAGTCGACGAGTTCCATCGCGTCGTTTCTCATTAGCACATCGCCACCTGTGAGAATTAAGACGGGATATGGTTTGCCAAATTCAAGTAACGATCGGATAAATTGCTTTCCTTCTTCGTTAGATAGTTCACCTGGGAGTGGTTCAGCCATTGCTTCTGCCCGGCAATGTGCACAACTTAATAGGCAAGCACGCGTAGTTTCCCAAAATGCAAGAATCGGTCGTTCATGATAATTTATGTTTCGCATCTGTTTTCCTCGCTTTTTTTAATGATGGTCGTTATGACTACATTACCTTATTTCCGTGATGAAGGTACGATGTGTTTGTGAAAGCGTTGTGATAATATCTAATGGTAGACTTATTTTCGGCATGCGAAAGGGAGCGGTGTCATGTGGAAATAGATCATCTGTTACACCAAGCCGCGCAAATTTTGCCGAGTGATTCAGCGATCACCTTCGTCAATGCAGAAGGTGTTATTACTTTTTATCGTGATTCTGCTCGGTTACCTTTCACATTTCAGATTGGTATGTCTATCATTGATCCCATCATGGTCGGGTCGGTAACCGCTCAAACTTGGCAGCAAAGGCGTTGGACAATACAAGAAGTACAGACGGAATTGCTAGGATTTCCTTATACGGTCATTGCTTTCCCTGTTTATGACGATCGTGTGGTTTTTCAAGGCATCTTATCCATCGTTATTCCATTGGATTTTAACCAAGAAATTGAACATTTACGTAATGATAATAATATCATGCAGTGGCTCTTTCGGTTATCTGATGTGCTCTTATTTCTCGAAAACCCTGCTGAATTATGGCTACAGTTTCGTGATTTATTTATACAATTGATGAACTTAATTGGTGGCTGTTATTTCCTTTTTGTGGACGGGGAAATTACGCATTCTGAGTGCTTTGGGCGCATCACTATATCAGCATTTTACATGAATATGATTCAAAAGGATGCACAGGATTATTACATCCATCAGCAAAAGCATGGTTTGCCATTATATATAGAATATGAGCATCAGACTTTTCAACTGCTTCGCTATAATCTTTCGTTAGAACGCAATAGTGGTGAGGTAGTGTATTTAATTCAGGATGCTGGATTAGAAGATCAGAACTTAATGCGTTTTTTGCTTGATTATTACCGGATGGCCATTCAACTCATTAATCAACGCAAGAAACTTCGCGATCAATTGGATTATGATTCGTTGACGGGCATTTGGAATCGCAGAGCGCTCGAAACTCATATGGAAAATTATTTTCTTGATCAAAGTAACAAGCCTGCTGTGTTTGTGCTTTTTGATTTGGATCACTTTAAGTTATTGAATGATACGCAAGGTCATCAAATGGGGGATGATGCACTACAGTCGATCGCTCTTTACATTAGCAAAGCATTGCGCAAAGGAGACTGGGTAGCGAGACTGGGCGGCGATGAATTTGTCCTGGTGTTGCAAAACACGAAGTGGAGTGGACGATGGGTATGGCAAATGAGAAATATGCTTGCAAAAAGTCCGTTGCGTACATACAGTCTGGGTGTTACGGCTGGCATTGTTGAAATACCACGGGAAGCATCCACTTACCAAGAGGCATATCGCCTTGCGGATCAAAGATTATACCACGGCAAAAAAATGGGGGGGAATCATGTGGTCTACCAACCTGATCAAGAGGAGTGGATTTTGTAACTACAAATAGCCAAAATGGTCAGTATCACTCTTGACAATAATTTACGTTGCATTGACAATGTCTTTAAGAATAAGGTTAACTATAGCCTAACTATTATTTGTGAAGTTATTTTGGATGAATGGGAGTTATCAATGATGCCTGTAGAAATTGAAAATCATGGAGATCGTATCCTTGTGAAGTTGGATGGACAAATGTACGTTCCTGATGCGGCAATGCTCAGAGAGAGGTTGCTTCAATTAGTGGAAAAGGGAACACACAGTGTCGATGTGAACATGTCACGTTTAGATTTCATTGATAGTGCGGGGCTTGGTGTACTCATTGGCATTCATAAGCGCTTAATGGAGCGTGGTGGACATATGACATTGACAGGATTACGAGGGAGTGTTAAGGAATTATTTACATTGACGCGTTTAGATAAAGTATTTGATATTCAAAATGATTAATAATGGATTTGTTTTTTTGTGAGGTGCATAAGCATTAGTAATTATTTGCGTTCGGCTTCTAGTGAGTGGTATTGGACATACTTAGATTATGCACACGATCCAATGGTGATCGCGAATGCGGAAGGGATCATTCTTTGGGTTAACCGTGCATTTACCAGAGTGACAGGCTATGAACGGGAAGTTGCAGTAGGTCATTCTACTAGAATCCTGAAATCAGGCGTGCAAGGTGTTGATTTTTATGAGTCGTTTTGGAAATCATTAATTTTAACAGGTCATTGGTCAGGTGAAATCTGGAATCGGCGTCAAGATGGCTCCTTGTACCGCGAGTGGCTTGAGATATATCCCATCGAAATGCCAGGAGGCAATCGGTATTACTTTACTGTGTTTCAGGAGATCACTACAGAAAAAGATATGTTGTTAGACATCCAGGTGGCAGGAAAATTGCAGAAATCACTTGCTCCTGATCCATTATACCAAAGTGATAGGGTACGGATTCGCACTGTGCATAAAGGGCTATACTCTGTGACGGGAGATCTTTATGATTATTTTTGGCTTCAGGATAGGGTGCTTTTTGGATATGTAGCTGATGTCATGGGACATGGTGTGTCTGCCGCGATGCAAGTTGGAGCGATGCGGGTATTGATAAGAGAGACAATTCAACAGGCACCTACGCTTGGGGAAGCAATGAATCGCCTTAATCAATCTGCCAATTTTTATTTGGCAAATGAAACATTTGCCGCTGCACTGTGTTTTGTTTTGGATTTTGATACGATGAAATTTCGTTATGTGTCAGCGGGAATACATACTTTTTTTCATCATGATGGAGAGCAACTTCATAAGATTCAGGTGGAGAGCACATACCTTGGGATATCAAATTCATCCGATTTTCAGGAACATATAATCCTTGTGAAACCTGGCGATACATTGTATTTGATGACAGATGGACTATATGATCTACTTGTTCCGTCCATTCGGGAATTTCCAATTCAAATAGCCTCCATGCATGACGACTTTGAAAAATTTCTTTCTCAATATTTAGTGCAAGATGATATTACCTTGATGACATTAGAGTTGTTTTGACTGCGATGGATGAGTTAGTTGTTCTGCTGTGAGCGGAGAAAATGCTGGTCTTCCATAGAGGTACCCCTGCTGTATATGATAACCAACTTCCAGTAAATATTGAGCTTCTTCCATTCTTTCCACTCCCTCAGCAATACAAGTTGCACCAATTTGACCAGCCGCTTCGGCAATTCTCTTGGCACTCTCCTGCTTTATTGGATAGTTATCGATGTGCGTTACATAGTGGCGGTCCAGTTTCACAATGTCTGGCTGCAGTTGATGTAATCTTTTGATGGTATTCATCCCCTTCCCTACATCGTCTAGCGCATATGAATAGCCTTGTTCATGATAATGGTCAAGAATGGTAAGCATTTGCGGGAGATCGTCAATCTGTTCGGTCTCAATCACTTCGAATACAATTCGTGCGGGATCTAAATTTAGGAGTTTTGCTTCTGAAAAAGTCGATTGCAAACAGCGTTTTGGTGAATAGATGGACGAGGGAACAAAATTAATGAAAATTTTCGAGTCGTCAGGACACAAATGTCCAGCGCGTAATGCTTCCATTCGGCAAAGTCGATCAAGTTGATAAAGCCTACCATTGTCTTTTGCAGCTTCAAACAGTTGCTCAGGCGGGATGATTTGTTCACTATTTACATAACCTCGTGCCAACATTTCGTGACCAAGAAGATGGAGGGATTTTTGTTTCCATTCCACAATAGGTTGATACATCATGCGAATCCGCTTCGCTCTAATGATGTCGTCGATCCAAAATTTCGGTCTGATTTCTAATAGTTGGGTCCATGTCATTGCGTTGATGATTTGCCACTGCGTTGCAGACAAATAATCTGCAACATAAAACTGCCATTGATCGACTTGGAAATGCTCTTTCCAATAGGGAACTAGCTCGTATAATGTGAGTTCCGTAAACCAAACGTTCAACACTTCACTCGTCATGCGTGCATTGTTAGAGAGGTACATTTGTAGTGGCACCGCCTGATGAACTGATTCCTCGTTGTCAAATTGTACAATTATTCCACGTTGATCCTTATGGTAGTGAGGGTTAGCAGACATTGAATGAACTCCTCTCTGAGCTAGCTTAATTTTATTTTCCACCGCGATAATTGTCAAATGTTTGTAAAGCGTATAGTAAAAAATTATACAAAACTTTATACAAATAGTTGAAATTGTACATTGTTGGGGGTAGTATAACGATAGAACTGCAATCGAGATATTTTTGTATAGGGTGGGTGGGTGGTGGACTCTAAGGATTGGTATAGTATTCGACAGGTGGCTCAGCTAACAGGGTTAAGTACACAATTAATTCGCAAATGGGAAGAGCGTTATCACGCCGTTGAGCCTCGACGTCTTGAGAATAGATATCGGGTATATAGCAAGAGTGATGTCATGCGCTTAAGACAACTGCAAAAATTGACTGAAGAAGGTTATTCGATTCGAAAAGCCGTACTCTGGGTCAAACAGCAGCCGTTAGATTCTGATGTGGTGTTTACAGATCAAACTACACTCAGTTTGCAGGAAAACGTCTCCCCGTATGCGATCAAGCAGACCGAGGCAACGCTTTATTTGGAACAGCTGTTTGCTTTAGGTGAGCAAGGAGCAGGTCGTGACATCCATGATCTTCTTCAAACAATCTATTCACAGAATGGACTAAAGTATCTGTCTGGAAATTTGTTGGTTCCTTTTCTGTTTGAAATTGGCAAACGCTGGGAATCTGGTGTGTGGCATGAATACCAAGAGCACATTGCCAGCGTAGCCGTACAAGATTTTTTGATCCAAGCATACTCATCGTTATCTGTACCGTTCGACGCACCACTATTATTAGCTACTTGCGTTCCTGGCGAGCGTCATGAGGTGATGCTTCATCTTGCACTTCTTGAGGCGGCTATTAAAGGGTATAAAACGGTCTTCCTAGGGGCTAGTCCCGCTCCTCGTGCGCTTGCTGATGCGGTAATCCAATTACAACCAAAGGTGGTTTTATTGTCGTTGACCACCATGCTACCTCTGGAAAACAATCCATTCGCGCTCGATGAGATTGATCAATTGGCTTCACTGTATCCAAATATTCAGTTTTATATTGGAGGAGCCGCAGCCAAAGTGAGCTTATCAACGCGTGCAAAGAGATGTCTTCATTTCGTCGATAGTATTGGATTGTTATTTCAGAAAATTGAGTCAATGAAACATTGAGAATGGGGGATGACGTATGGAAGTTGTACGTAATCAAGCAAAAGACGCAGTGGTCGATTCAGACCCACGCATTATTACCAAGACAAGTGATGATCAAGTATTTCCGCTTACATGGTATGCGGTCATGTGGGCTAGGAAGTTAACGAAGATACCAATCAAGCATACGGTGGTTGGCAGAGATTTAGTGTTCTATCGAGATGAGCAAGGAGGCGTGCATTGTCTAGAAGCGTATTGTGCGCATCGGGGCGCTGATTTATCGTTAGTTCACTGTCAGAATGGTGCGCTACACTGTGCCTATCACGGATGGGAATTTAATGGGGATGGTAAGTGTGTGAAAATCCCTGCACATCCAGATCGGCCGATTCCTGATTTTGCTCATATTAAGGCATATCCTGTTCAAGAAAAGGCAGGCTTGATTTGGGTATATCCTCAAGATGCAAGTATCGCTCATCCTGAAGAACTTAAGGTGTTTACTGAGTTGTTGGATAATAACTATTCTCTCTCTCCTTATGAGACAATGTGGAAGGCACATTTGACACGAGTGGTGGAAAGTGTGCTGGATGTGGCGCATTTACCATTTGTGCATAAAAACACGATTGGTAGGCGGGTGGATGCAGAAATTCCTGCGCTGCACTTTGCGGTGTCTGATCATAATCAAATATCAATCCAAAACGGTGGAGGGATGTTGGAATATTGGTTTCCTCAGCAATGGATGTTAAGGCCTTCAGTAAGAAGTGAGCGAAGTTTTATTAACTATGTGACTTTCACTCCGATCAGCGCCACAGAGACGATGATTTTTGGTTATGCAGGAAGGACATTCTTGCGTAGTGTGCCACTGATAAATAAGTTTTTTTCTTATTATAGTCTGAAAATTCTTGAGGAAGATCGTAAAGTAGTGGAAAGCCAACATCCCCGTCCCATCCCAGAAGCATTGAGAATGGAGGCTCATGTTCCTGCGGATGGGGCGCAAGTGAGGTTTCGGCAACGATGGTATCAATTTATGACTAGTAGTGAAGCTAAGGTGCGAACGTAGGTAATTTGCAAGTCGCAACTAATGTGCTTGTTGCGGATGATGAAGGCCTTCAGCCTGACCATTTTCCTCAAGGCTTCTTTCCATCATGGAGGTGGCAAATACAAGTGATATTAGCCCCACGGTTAATATCACTGCGGCCACCCAGAATGGGATTTGCATACCGAATTTGGGGCCGATGAAGCCGCTCAGAATAGGTGCGATGGCTGCCCCAGCCCAGCGCAAAAAGTTATACGTGCCAGACGAAATTGAACGAGAAAACGGGGAAATTTCCATGGCAAGTGTAGTAAATAGGGCGTTGGCGATCCCGCAAAAGAACCCAGAAATAACAATCACCCAGAGCAGTGCATTGCCACGAACCAACGCCGCGGCAATAAATACAATAATGAGTCCCACAAGATTTACTTGAAGCAATCGCACAGGGCCGAACAGTGGACGCAACCAATTGACCACGAAGACAGAGGAGATACCTACAAGAATTCCCCACGCAAAATACGTGAACCCAAGCGCAATGCTGCTCAGACCCTTTAGTGTTAAAGGCGAGTAAGCGAGTATGGTGAAAAAGGCATAACTGTATGCAAGTCCAATTAAAGCGTTGGTAAGGACAGCGGGATGGCGCATGGCGCGAAATAGATCTTTTGCTGATCTTGCTGCTTCCCGATTTGTTTCTTTGACGCTAAAAAAAGTAAATACAAGTGCAATCAACATTAACAATGATGTTCCGTAAAAAGGGAATCGCCAAGAAATTCGTCCTAAAAAGCCTCCGATCAATGGGCCTGACGCAATGCCTAATCCGAGCGCCGCTTCATATAAAGTGATAGCGGTTGCCATGCCTCCCGTGGAAGCACCGACGATGATAGATAATGCAGTCGAAGTGAAAAACGCATTGCCGAGTCCCCAGCCTGCTCTAAATGTGGAAAGGATAGCGATGTTGGGGGAACGGCCGGACAAAAAGGCGAAAATAACGACTAAGGACAATCCGATTAGCATAACGCGCCGTCCACCGAGTCTAGTTGCAAGTACGCCAGAGATAAGCATCGTGATGGCCATTACGGCGATGTAGCTGGTGAATAGCCATTCCACCTGAAAAGGAGTGGCACCCATTGCTTTACCGATCAGTGGGAGCAGAGGGTCGACCACTCCAATTCCCATGAATGCAATCAATGTGGCAAACGCAGTGGCAATTACCGCAGGTGGAAATTTTTTTGACATAATAAAACGCCCCTTAATCATTTCGATATGCGAAATTATAATTAGTATTTTATCATGAGCAGATAATGGATGGCTAGCCCTAGCATGTTCTAAATGCAAACAATGCCTAGGGATTTAATCAGTAAGTAAAATACTGCTTTTTATTTACTAAATCACGTTTCTATGATACGATTTAATCATGTTATTAAGTTTAGAAGAAGCCGCGAAGTTATTAGGAGTATCAAAAAGCACGATGCGCCGTTGGGAAGAAGAAGGGCGCATCAAACCAGAACGAACACCTGGCGGTCATCGCCGGTATCATTCCGAAGAATTAACACAAATGGCGATGCACCCGATGCCAAAAACAGATCGTGTGACCATCGCCTATGCACGGGTTTCCAGCCATGATCAAAAAGCAGACTTGGAAAGGCAGGCGGTTTTGTTATCAGAGTTTTGTACGAAAAATGGATGGACACATGAAGTGATTCGCGATTTGGGATCAGGGCTTAATTATCAAAAAAAAGGTTTGAAAACACTTTTACAACGCATCATGCGAAATGACATCGAACGACTTGTTATTACTCATAAAGATCGACTATTACGATTTGGTGCGGAACTCGTCTTTGCGATTTGTGAAGAATTCCA
>JAJZCJ010000111.1 GCA_021846145.1 Bacillota bacterium | reverse complement strand
TGCCTATACTAAACGAAGTTCAGTTTGATATTGAATCTGATCCTTCGTTAGCGGATGAAATTGAAGAAGCAAATAGGGATATTGCCGAGGGCCGTGTATACACCACCGAAGAAGCTATCCGAATGCTCGAGCGCGGTGATTTTGATTGATAGAACACATCAGGTGGTCGCGAAGGGCTTTAGGTACGATATCGAGCCTTACGAGTGCACGATTCAGTGTGGACGAAACCATAGAGTACCGGCGTCGTTTACTTCAAATGGTAGAAAGTAAAATTATGTTGCTCGGGGCGAGTATGCCATCGAGGGATGAACAGTATCGCGGTACATTCTTTGTGCTCGTTGATCGCTACAAGATTTATTATAAATTGAGCAATGATGGGAAAATAGCTTTTGTTCAGACCGCAAGACATACTCGCATGCAATAGAGCCTCAGTTCATACTGGACCTGTTAATGACGCCGTATGTGGCGTACTTCCTGAAAGCACCGTGAACTCCGCAATCAGTTCTCACAACCCAAATTGCCGAGGGTACAATGGCGAATCCAGTGTTCCGTCGCTAACGGGGGCGAATGCGACCCAGGCTACGCAAGGCCTTCACAGTTCATGCGTCAGCACTGGTAAATCACAGAGATATTGCCACACCATTTGGCTTATGCTAATATAAAGACAAATAAAGGCGTTGCTCACGCCTGCTTCCTGATCGAGATATTTTGCAGAGTGCCTTGGCGATTCGCAGTCGCCAAGGCACTCGTTATTTTGCGATAGTGGTACTGGCGCGACACATGCCAGTTAACTCACTACAAAATTAACGTTTTTTGCCGTTGGCGAGTTTAATTAACGCAATCGCTACCAGCACAGAGGTTAATATCACAATGCTCAGATGGTATTCAGGCGTGCTCATGCTGCCTCCCTTCTGGAAGCAGACGACACCTTTACTTGCCTTTATTATTCTACCAAACTTCGACACATTTCGCGAGATTTCGCTAGTTTTTCAGTGGTAACCATCCTTGAACAGGAATCGCATAATTGCCGCTTTGAACCGCCCAGTGTTGATTAAGCAGAGCAATGCTTAACTGTCCCATCAGACCCATATATATCGGCATATGACGGCCTCGGCAGAATTAATCATCGAAGTCTTTTCACGGTTGTCCAATCCAACGTAATAGGTTAAATTCATTTTATTGGCATCAGTAAGGTTCTCGGGAGTATACCCAACGGGCACCGTGGCAATCACTTGATTAGTCTTGGTATTAATCACACTGACAGAGCCCGAGGTAGGGACATAAGTATCTTTATCCAAATAATTCACCACATAGATGTATCCATTTAAATAAGCAATTTGATCTGGTTGAACTCCTACGGGTACTGTCGATTTAACGTGATTCGTCTTCGTATCAATCACACTGACTGCACCATGTGCCACACCGTTACCTTCGTTCACGACATAAACATAGCCATTTCCATAAGTGATCGCTACCGGGTATACTCCTACCGGCAACGTGGCGATTATTGTATTCGTCTTCGCATCAATTACGCTGACAGCACTAGTGCGAAGGCTTACCACATACACATAACCATCACCATAAGTAATAGCATCTGGTCTACCTCCCCCAATTTGCACAGTCGCAATCACTGTATTGGTCTTGATGTTAATCACACTGACAGAACCATCAATATCGCTGTTCATCACATACAAATGACCATTGCCATAAACGAAACCATTTGGACGGCCCCCTACGGACAACGTTGCAATCACTTTGTTTGTTTTCGCACGAATCACACTGAGCGTATCTGATTCCCAATTCGCAACATACAAGTTGCCGTTAACATAAGCAATCGCAGATGGGGATAACCCGACTTTCACCGTAGCAGTCACTTTGTTCGTCTTAGTATTAATCACCCTTACAAGTCCGTCGATATCGGCCAGCGCATATACGTAACCATGAAGATAGGTGATTGCAGATAATCCCATGTTCAAAGTAGCGATCACTTTGTCAGTTTTAGTGCTAATCACATTCACACAGCCGTGGCTTCCCGTCATCGCTACATACACGTAGCCATTACCGTAAGTAATCGCTGTGGGGGTAGCATTTTGTCTATTCCCCATATGCACCGTTGCGATCACTTTATTCGTCTTGACGCTGACCACACTGACAGTGCCACTTCTAACACCGGTCTTAGGATTATAGTTGTTGTTCAACACATACAAGTAGCCATGATTATTAGTCGTCTGATTAACATTAGATAAAGTTGCGGCTTGAACCCCTATAGACGGTACTGCTAAAGTCAAACTAATCATCAATCCCACCATCGCATTTCTGAAAGCCCGCGTTGCTTTACTCTTTTTACTTTTTGTATCCATCAAAACTCCTCCTTTAGCAACCATTTCAGGGTACGAAGATCTTGTCGCTATCTATAGTGTGACCGTCACTAACGTTCCATAGTGAATATATCCCCAAGCCGTTTTCGCGGCGGCATACGGAAGTTCCACACAGCCCAAACTTTGCGGAAACCCATAGTTTTCGCGATTGAATCCATGTACCGCACATCCATCCGTGAAATAGTTAACGTACGGCACACCCGGGTCAACGTAGTGCGTACTATTCACATCCGTGCCTTGCATCGTCTGAGACAGATAGCGCAAATATACGGGAAATGTGCCGATCGGCGTTGCTGCGCCTTTTACGCCCGTGTTGGTCAACGAGCGCAAGACCACTTTCCCGTTGTCGTAAAGCGTTAATGTTTCCGGTAGTTTTTCGGATATAAATACATAAGCGTACCCATACGGATCTTTTAGATGGTGGCGATAGGCGTACCGCAACTTCGTCCACGTCTGCTCGCCCAACACCCCGTCTACCGTGATTCCTGAGTGGTGTTGGAATTGCATTACTGCGCCTTGAAACACCACATTGTCCGTCCCATACTTCCATCGTGTGGTCAGACTTGATGGTAGTTTGTATGTCCACACCAATTTATTCCCGTTCACCTTAAACGGTAGATAACCCAACTTCGCGAGTATCAACTGTTGCTCTTGAATGCTTGGAAGTGGCGCGTTGATCGTTGTCGACGGTTGTGACAAATGAGTGGTTGGTACAGATGACGCATAGGCAACGTGAGATAGTTGCAGTGTTCCAACCAGCAATCCAATCGACATCACAGAATTCACGAACCAGATTCCTCCAATATGCCCCATCGTCAAACACCACACCTTTAAGTCTTTTGTCCCCATTGTTTGGATATGATTGATATCCACCATGGTCTCCTCAATCTTACGATCGACTTGCTTAGAAGATTCCTTAACGGGAAATGACAATCTTCGTTTCTCATCGCTGCCCCCCTGTAACATCACCTACATCATGGCACCCTCTTCGCAATATTTTGCAACGGATGCCGCGCGTACCGCGCGTAGCTTTGCTGTGCCAGCAACAATCCGTCTGCCTCGTCGTGCAGCCAAATTTGCCTGAAATATTTGAGCGGCACAGGCATATCCCCTTCATCTGGTCCCACTTCAATCGTAAAGCCAGGTCGCCCGATGTTGTGAGTCCACCAGTCGGTCAATCCGGAGCCTATTTGTGCGGTGGTTGGTGTGCTTACTGGATAAGCAGTCAGCTTGCTGAAAGCCTGCGCGTCGCTCAGGAACGGCCGGAAGTAGCGATTGCTCAATTGATACTGCCAAAAGATCTCACTGCCGCTTGCGTGGTAGGTAATGAGTTCTTGCGGATTCACCTGTTTGATGAGTTTTAGCACCGCGTTTACTTCGTTGATCTGATAGGGGCGCGTGCCTTTGTATCCAGCGAACGCTGGATGATTGACAATAACTGGCGCCTGATACCATCCGCCATTGTATTGCCGATTGGGATCGATACCCTGTGCATTAGCTTTCCATGTAATGAAGTTCGTAGAACCGCCGTTCATCTCGATAAGAGTCTCCCGTGCTCTCTTGGGAAACGCTTTGACGCCTTCCTGCTCCAGCGTCACACCATCGGGGTTTACCATCGGCATGAACCACAGCGTGACTTTGTTGAGCAGCTTGCGCACATTGTAGCCGGCAATACTTCTTCCTTTCTCATCGTCATATGCATACTGATCAATCATTTTCATCACAAGATTCGTGGTGATCCACTCCCGCGCGTGGTGGCTAGCGCATATGTAGGCCGTCGCCTTACCGTGCCCGAGTGATATCGCGTACAGGTTGCGACCGTACACCGTCTTACCTTCGACTTGCATGCGGATTAAGTCTGGATACATGGCGGCGAGTTTGCCAATGTCCCTCTGCATCTGTTCATAGGTATAGACTTGATCTGGATTGACGACAAGATGATAAGATGGTTGAAATTGTATAGGCACAGGTGGCTTTTGATACACCGCGCTTGTAACGGTATCGACTACTTCTTTTTGCTTCACCACCGACTTTGACAAAACCGTGATGGCCTGCTTGCCGAACTGTCTCCACGCTGCTATAAATGGTGCTTTGGGAATCACTTCATAGGCTCCGTCGCTTTTTAGCGGGTTGTTAATCCACACATACTTTGTGTTGTAACCGACAATCAGCACGGCGTGTTCATTCATGTTGATCGTGATTTTCTTGCCAAATTCATCCTCATACGTCTGCCAACCGCTGGTGAGAGGCTGCAAATTGTAACTGTTGATGACCTCCACCGGATCGCCACGCCGTATGTATGACTCTAAATTGGCGAACGAATCACCCGTTAAGTCGACAGCGCGTTTGCCAACATATCTTTGCGCAAGTGCGAGTAACGGCTTATGATACACGCCATAACCAGGTGAGCTGTACATGTTGCCGACAAATCCAACGTTAGGATCGCCCCACCGTTCGATATCCCACATTGAACCGACAAGGGGCGTCGTATCCTTATTCACAGTGGACGCGAGTGCCATTTTCGAGACGCGGATGCCGCTAAAGTTGAGTAGCATGGCGAGACTTGTGACCTCACAACCGTTTCGAAGTTGCGGAAACTGCGAGATACTTGGTACGTGGTGGATAATATACTGCGCCTGACTTTTTTTGACCTTTTTATCTTTGCGGATATTGTGGCTTACTGCCGCAAAGGTGATGCCGCCTAGTGTGTTGATGAATAGTAAGATGGATATCATCGTTTTTTTGAACAAACTCATCCCCCCCAACAAAAACCCCTTACTGAAAGAGATGGCTTGAGTGGGAGAAATATTCATTATTCTTCTGGTGACTGTGACGACGATTGTGTCAATAATTTACGGCTAAGCGACCGCATGCTAAAATCAAAAAAACCTTGATTTCTCAAGGTTTTCTGTGAGTTTTGAACCAATCGCAAACGAGATACTGTTGTGCGTACAATACATCAGGATCAAGGTCAATGCCATTTTCCCAATCAGTATGAATTTCCTTACGCTCGCGTCCATTTGCGGTTCGGATCACTGGTTTCAGGGAACTTGTCACCACGTTTCAACTGAATCTTCCTTGGCTGGTGTAAATTGCCGCTGTCCGGATGTTCGCCAATTTCAACGTAGTCGCCGTTATTTGAAACCTGCCAACCCGGTTCAAATTGATTGTTTTGTCCCATTTTCAACCCCTCCATTCTATTCTATAGCCCTCAGCATTGGATCTTTAATGATACCTTATTGAAGCGGCAGCTTTGCCTGCACAGTATTGTGAATTGGAAATTTCGCCTCCGAAATCCGCACAAAAATATCGCAGAAATCAGTAAAAACACTTGACATTTAAAAACTACCCCAATAGTCACGAATATATGCTTATCCACTCAGGCTTCAAATCCAATCTTTCAGTTTTCATCATTTCAATCTTCTCAATCACTCTAATGATGGAGTCAATCTGTCGCCGTTTATCAATTACTAGGTACGGACACGCCTTTTATGGGGTAGACACTGTAGTACACTTCCCCGGATTTGTTTGTAGCTATGATGGCTTGACCATTGGCGAAGGCTACAAAGTCACCGTTCCCAATGCCAGTGCACTTGGCTGGCACCAACACCCCTATAGTAGTCCCGCCTTGCTTAGTTTGCTCCATCACATTTATGGACAAAAGAGGTGGGGTGACATTGCTTTTCACTTGTTGAGAGACTCCTGCCCACGAATAACCGAAAGCAAGATTTTTTCCGTAATTGCTCAGCGCGCCGTACCATACTTGATTCATTTGCGGTAGACTGGTGTAAACGTTCGTTTCTCCATAATTCAAAATGTAGTTTGCTCCCACAGTTGGGTTAACCTGTTCAGTGAGTTGAATGTCATGCAAGAACCACGCTGGTATCGATGGCTTAGATGTTGGTGCCGGGACGGCAGATAAACTTACGGGCTTAATGTTCGCCAATGGAACTAGGTAATTAGCAACGGCTTGCTCAAATGATTCCAGGGGATGTGCTGGATTCGGTTCAAGTGCAATCCATGTATTCCCTTGTGTGATTGCAAGAAATTGAACCATTGCGCCGTCGGTGTAGTTGACTTGCCACCATTGTGCTTCAGTGCCGTTAGCAAGTTTCACTTTCTGTTGAGCGACCCATGAAGTTCTTTGATCAACCGCTTTAAACCAGTTCGTCAAGTCATCAAAATAATTGGCACTGAACACTGTCATGTCGTTAAAACTCAATGCCAATACATGGTTCTTTCCCGTTGCACTGAGTAGGCGGTAAACCCCGCTCGGTCCACCCATTTTGGTCGGCAAAAAAGGTGTTTTGACGCCTTGAGCCTTTGCAATGTTCTTAATTTCATTAATTTGACCTGACGTATAATGAACGTCGACCAAGCCGTACTGTTGACTAATTGATGTTGGTGCCGCCGCGTGCTTCGCCACCGGTGTCTGCGCTTTCTGTGCATCTCCAGCCGCAAATGGATTGCCGCATGCAGTAAGTCCGATCCCTGCACCAATAACTAATGAAACGATGATAATTTGATTCTTCATGATGAATCTCTCCTTATATTCAACAATCGATCATTGCTTATCGCCTTGTATTGGAGGCAACGGTGCCACAGCCGCAAGTCGGTCATTCAAGGTGTGTCATTTTTCACGTATAATAATCACAGTATTACCAGCAAAAAGGATAAGCATGAATATCAGATAGGAGTATAAATGTCGATATCACTGATTCTTGCGGTACTTTTTGTAGTTTTTCTGGGTGCTCTTACACGAACCACGTTTGGCTTCGGAGAATCTGTAGTAAGTATGCCGTTACTGACGTTACTCCCCGTCAATTTGCACACTTCTATTTCATTGATGGGATTCGTTGGGCTTACTGTAGCATTACTTGCTGTAACAACTGGTTGGCGGCATATCAATCGTAGGGCACTAATTCCACTGGTTTTTGCAGCTCTTGTTGGAATTCCTATCGGACTGGTGATGATCACTTTTGTTCCTACAAAAATGATCACTGGGTTACTCGGGATTGCACTTATTGTTTATGGGATTTACTCCTTAACTCGACATTTCTTAATGTCCACTGAAACGAAGGATAGGCTCCGTCATCCTCTATGGGGCTTGTTATTTGGTTTTGCCTCTGGTGTATTTGGCAGTGCCTATAACTTTAATGGTGTCCCAGTTGCAGTTTACGGTTCATTACGTGGTTGGCAACCAAACAACTTCCGCAGCACAATGCAAGCTTATTTTTTCATATCGGGTACACTTATCGTTGCTGGACAAGGAATGAGTGGAATGTGGAATATCAATATGTTTACTCTTTATCTCTTTTCCCTACCTGCTATGGTTGTAGCTATCATAGTTGGTACCATACTACATCGAAACATCCCTACAGCTCAGTTTCAGCGTTATGTATTTATCCTAATTTCAACTCTAGGAGCAGTGTTATTCGTCAAATCAATAATTTGACAATTATCGAAGATCTCCTCCTCTCAGAGGAGCCCTACTTTGCTAATGCGTATACACCTCAAACCGGAACTCTTCGTCAGGTAATGAGCGTTAACCATCTCAGGCTACTACGATGCCTCCGCCTACCCGTATCATCCGGCGATTTCGGGTGTTGCCGTTGACCACGCTTCAGACATGGCTTCGCTTTCGCTGACCATAGCAGTTCGCTGAGGCTAACCCCGCCGTCTTGGGAGGTCGGTTCTCCCTCGCGGGTACATTGTTAGATGGGCTTCACACCCTAAACTTGCTCAGATCCAGCACATGCCATCCTAGCCTTGGCGGATGAGGTACTCGCCAACCACGAGTCCGTAGCTTCATTACACAGCGCCTCATGGCGCACTGAACTGTCCCGCACTTTTATGGATTGTCTGCTATCATTATCGTCAAATTTGGGCTTTACTCACTTTTCTGTCACAGAGCTTGTGGGTGATCTGGACTCACCAGTTCAGGATTTTTGCAGCCCGGAATTACAGTGGTAACCGCCGGATGCCGCAGACACCAAGCCAGCGCCTAAGTCGCCATGTCGGTACCAATCGGTACTTCAGTTTGCAAAATTTTCGCAACTGTCTCTAACTTCTTGCGCGTATCATCAGGATTATGACGATTACGCACATCGTTTGCGGGAAACACCGCGCCTGGCTTGTATTTCCCGCTCAGATAACCGCTAGCCAGTGGCACCCGAACCAATACCCCCAGATTCTGTTCCAGGCAAACCGGGAAAACCCGCTCCTCCGGCTTGCGGTCCAGCCGGTTATACACCACCTGAATCGCTTTAGAACCGATGTGACTAGACGCTTCGGTTTGATGGAGATTGTCGTTACTGCCAATGGACGTGCCAATATGGCGGATTTTCCCTGCCTGCACCTGCTTGTCCAACATCGTCCATTTCTTGCTGGGCCACTTCGATGCGAATGATTAACACCAGACGAAATTTCACCGCCACGGTCGCTCCTATTTTTGTATAACGGCGCTAATCAGCTTCCACCCCTGAGATGTCCATTGCCAGTTCCAAAATACAGTGGCAATGCCATCGGCATGATAGAGTCCGCTAATTTCCTGAACACCTTGTAACAATGTGTTGCCGTTCTTTTGAACCACGGGTCGAAAGAACCCGATGGGGATGATCATCAGGCTGAATGGTTTGACCAACTGCCCGTTATGGTAAACGCCAGCTTGATCATAGGCGGTTTTTTTATCGAGGATACTCAATACCACTGTTTTTTTCAGAGCGGGTATCTGAAATTGTACGCGGTAATGGTTTAACAATTTGGTGTGGATCACGGGGGTAGAAGGCATTGCAATACCAACGAATTCCCCTTTTTGATAAGTTAACAGGTAATCAGTCGACAAAATTCCATTCCCGCCTGTAGGAGAATCGATATAAATATCAGGCATTGATGAGTTAATCAAGTGAGGGTAGGAAATCGTGGGCTTATAACCGCTCTCACTTAATGGAACGAAAGTGACGCTTCCTGTGCGGTCGTTCGTAATGCTCATGAGAAATTTTTTATAATAGGGCGCACCTTGGGAGAATGGTTGGCCATACAATTGAATGGTATCTGTTGATGTGCCGCCCATCTTCGCCTTCGTTTGCAAGACAAGATTCATGGGGGGGTAACTGGTTGCCTGCTTGACGGTCTTTTGAGAAATATGAACATGGCTTGCCGCATAAGTCGCTGGACTTGTTGCAAAACCAGTGGCAAATAACACGCTAGAAAGAACGATGCTGGCTGATAAAATACTGGATTTCAAAGGGAAAGCCTCCTAAAGTGTTTTCATACCTATTAGACGATTCATCGAGGAGAAAAGTTTCAAGGAGAATATACTAATTATTTAATCCCTTTACTTCAAAAATTTACTGCATCCATTTTTCAACCTCAATAGCTTCCTCCTAGTATTTTCATTCGTTAACAGTTGCTGTCGTTTCATCTTGTGCAGCACCTTGCATACTCGTAGATCCCACTGAACGTG
>JAJZCJ010000110.1 GCA_021846145.1 Bacillota bacterium | reverse complement strand
ATACACAAGAACAAATAAGGCACTCAAAGTTGTGCCTTATTTGTTCCTAATAGACGCGCCGTCTGTTGCAATAGTGCAGGAGGGATAGCACATGAACTTAGTGCCAATGGTCATTGAGCAGACAAGTAGAGGTGAACGGGCGTACGATATTTATTCACGCCTTTTAAAAGATCGAATTATTTTTATTGGGACTCCGATTGACGATTATGTAGCTAATTCAGTGGTGGCACAAATGTTGTTTTTAGCTTCTGAGGATGCAGATAAAGATATTAGTCTGTATGTGAATAGCCCAGGTGGATCAGTGACGGCTGGCATGGCGATTTTTGATACCATGCAATATATTAAGCCACAAGTGTCCACCATTTGTGTCGGCTTGGCGGCGAGCATGGGGTCATTCTTGCTCACAGCGGGTGCCAAGGGTAAACGATTTGCATTGCCAAATAGTGAGATTATGATTCATCAACCGCTTGGCGGGGTGAGGGGACAAGCAAGCGATATCAAGATTCATGCAGAATGGATTTTGAAAACCCGGCACAAACTGAATACAATTTACGCCGAGCGTACTGGTCAGCCGCTGGATCGCATCGAAAAAGACACTGACCGTGACAATTGGATGTCTGCAGAAGAAGCGAAAGCTTATGGTCTTATTGATGAGGTGATTTTACGGCCAGATCTAAAATAAGGGGGGGATATCCGTGTTTAAATTTAACGATGATAAAGGGCAACTGAAGTGCTCGTTCTGTGGTAAAACGCAGGATCAGGTGCGAAAATTAGTTGCAGGCCCCGGTGTGTACATTTGTGATGAATGCATTGAACTTTGTAATGAGATCGTTGAAGAGGAACTTGGCGAAGAAGAAGAGTTTGAACTCAAGGATGTTCCTAAACCGACCGAAATTAAGGGCATTCTGGATTCTTATGTGATTGGTCAGGAGCGTGCCAAAAAATCTTTGGCAGTCGCGGTGTTTAATCACTATAAACGAATCAATGCTAGCTCGAAAAACGATGAGGTGGAACTTCAAAAAAGTAACATCTTGTTAATTGGACCGACTGGATCAGGTAAGACGCTGTTGGCACAGACATTGGCTAAAATCTTAAATGTTCCTTTTGCCATCGCCGATGCCACTTCGCTCACTGAAGCGGGTTATGTGGGTGAGGATGTGGAAAACATCCTGCTAAAGTTGATTCAGTCTGCCGATTACGATGTAGAAAAGGCAGAAAAAGGGATTATTTACATCGATGAAATTGATAAGATTGCTCGCAAGTCGGAGAATCCCTCAATAACGAGAGATGTCTCGGGTGAAGGTGTACAACAGGCCTTACTTAAGATATTAGAGGGGACAGTCGCTAGTGTGCCTCCTCAAGGTGGGAGAAAACATCCACATCAAGAGTTTATCCAGATTGATACGACGAATATTTTGTTCATCTGTGGTGGTGCTTTTGATGGAATTGAACCGATTATAAAACGTCGCTTAGGAAAAAAAGTGATTGGTTTTGGCACCGCAGATGGTGCGCGTCATGAAGCGCCTAACGAAGAGTATCTGACTCGGGTGTTGCCTGAGGATCTGCTCAAATTCGGTTTGATACCTGAATTTGTTGGTCGATTGCCGGTAGTGGCGACGCTCGAAGCATTGGACGAGGATGCACTGAAGCGGATTTTGACAGAACCGAAAAATGCGCTTGTCAAGCAGTATCAGCGGCTTTTGGAAATGGATGCGGTGGATCTCGAATTTGCTGAAGAAGCACTTACGGAAATTGCTGTCGAAGCCATCAAACGTAATACGGGGGCTCGGGGATTGCGTGCCATCATTGAGGGTATCATGCTCGATGTGATGTATGAATTGCCTGCAAGGGATGACATTAAAAAATGCATAGTCACCAAAGAAACAGTGTTACTGCGTGAGGAACCCACTTTAATAGTAGACTCTGGGCAGATCAGTGACACGAAAAAGAAAAAGAAAAAAGAAGAGACAGCGTGATTGAATTTTTATTAAGTGAACACGGTGTATGCGACCATCGCATGCACCGTGTTTTTCGTTTAATCCAGTAACTTCCTGGTTATACTTAATAAGAACTAGATAGAGAGAGGCGATTTCGTGGATCCAACGCTGTTATTTTTAGGTTTAGTGCAACTCGTTTTTGCGGGTGTTGTTGCGGGTTATTTTATTCAACAGATGAGGAATCAACAGCGTCATCGTGTGTCCATTGACCGTGATTCAGCTCGTGAACTGGAAAAATTGCGGTTAATGAGGGCAATCAGTTTGACAGAGCCATTGGCAGAACGCGCCAGACCTTCGACGCTTTCTGATATTGTCGGGCAAGAAGAAGGGGTACGAGCATTGCGCGCTTCCCTATGCGGGCCTAACCCCCAACATGTGATTATTTACGGGCCCCCAGGCGTAGGGAAAACTGCTGTGGCGCGCGTATTACTTGAAGAAGCAAAGCGGATGGTTTATTCCCCTTTTGACAAAGATGCTGTGTTTTGTGAAATGGATGCCACGACGGCACGCTTTGATGAACGCGGTATTGCAGATCCGTTGATTGGTTCGGTGCATGATCCAATTTACCAAGGGGCAGGTTCGATGGGGGTAGCAGGAATACCTCAACCAAAACCAGGTGCGGTAACGAAGGCGCATGGGGGAGTGCTTTTTATTGATGAGATTGGTGAGTTACACCCCATTCAAATTAATAAACTGCTCAAAGTATTAGAAGATCGCAAGGTGTTTTTTGAGAGTGCCTATTATAGCCAAGATGACGTAAACATTCCACAGCACATTCACGATATATTTCAAAACGGCCTACCCGCTGATTTTCGACTAGTCGGGGCAACAACCAAGAATCCAGAAGATTTGCCACCAGCCATTCGTTCGCGTTGCATCGAAGTATTTTTTAGGCCACTTTTACCGAATGAGATTACGGAAATCGTTCGTAAAGCGGCGAATAAGGTTAATTTGCATATGACCGAAGCTGCGATCATGGCCGTCAAACGCTATGCGACCAACGGGCGGGACGCGGTAAATATGGTACAACTTGCGGCCGGAATTGCACTTGTGGAAAATCGCCAAGAAATTAATCAAGCTGATGTGGAATGGGTGGCACAAAGTAGTCAATTGCCACCGCGGCCAGACAAACAAATTGGTTCACAACCACAAATTGGTGTGGTCAATGGGCTTGCGGTGATTGGCCCTATGTCTGGGGTGTTATTGGAAATTGAAGCCGTGGCACGAAGAGCGTTTACTTCGGGAAATGGCAAGGTAAGTGTGACAGGTGCAGTGGAGGAAGAAGAGTTGAATGGTGGGAAACGTGTCGTGAGACGGCGCAGCATGGCGATGGGATCGCTTGACAATGCCATCACAGCGCTAAAAAACGTGCTACCCGTCAATGTGCAGGATTACGATATCCATCTTAATTTTCCAGGTGGAATACCAGTGGATGGTCCTTCAGCAGGCATTTCGATGGCAGTTGCAATTTATTCTGCCGTCATGAATGTGCCGATTGATCATCAAGTGGCAATGACCGGGGAGGTTTCCTTAAAAGGCGAGGTCAGACCGGTTGGTGGTATTTTGGCAAAATTAGATGCGGCGCGTCGATCTGGAGTGAAGCGAGTCATTTTATCGGCTGAACAGACGGAACGAGAAATGTCTAGTATAGGCATAGGATTAGAAATTCATTTTGTCCACAAATTGGAGGATGTGATTACATTAGCGTTGGTTCAAGAACCTCGGTCAGCGGTGAATGATGTGGCAAAACCGCCATTACACATAGGGCCTGCCGCAATTGCACAAGGTGGTATCTAAGGTGGGGCATAGAGGCAACGTGTGAGTCGCTGGTTAGACAAAGCCATCTAATTTCGATACAATGCGATGAGATATAAGCAAGGAGGTGTGCTTTGTGGATCCATCATTATCAGCGAACGAGAAAATCCTGCCGCTTTTGGCTTTGCGCGGCCTGTTTGTTTTCCCCTCGATGGTCATCCATCTCGATGTGGGAAGGGATAAATCGATCCGAGCCCTAGATAAGGCGATGGTGGATGATCACCTCATCCTGCTTTCCACACAAATGGATACACAGGCTGAAGATCCTGAACCTGACGATATATACCAAATGGGAACACTGGCTCTCGTGAAACAAATGATGAAATTGCCAAACGGTACGTTTCGCGTGCTTGTCGAGGGACTGCAAAGAGCGAAAATCGATTCATTTTCTAGTCAAGAAGAATATTTTGAAGTGCATGCAAAAATAATGGAAGAACAAGAAAGCCAAGGCCCAGAGATCGGTGCGTTAATGAATGCGGTCATTGAACAGTTTGAGTTGTATATGAAATTGTCTAAAAAGCACAATTCTGAATACAATGCTGCAATTGCCGACATTGAAGATCCAGGCCGTCTTGCGGATGCCATCGCGTCCAATCTTGTATTAAAAACGAAAGAAAAGCAGTCGATTCTTGAGGCAGTAGATATTTCTGCCCGGCTTGAGACGTTATTGCAAATTTTATCAAATGAACAAGAAATTTTAGAATTAGAGAAAAAAATTAACCAACAGGTTCGCAAACAAATGGAGCGCACGCAAAAGGAATACTATCTGCGAGAACAAATGAAGGCGATCCAGAAGGAATTAGGTGATAAAGACGGGCGTCAAAGCGAAGTGGATGAATTGCGTGAACAGTTGGCCACTTCAGCAATGCCAGAGTCGGTGAACGAACGCGTAGGCAAGGAAATTGACCGTTTAGAAAAGGTGCCGTTATCTTCTGCAGAGGGTTCGGTAATTCGCACCTATATTGACTGGTTGCTCACGATCCCATGGGCTGCTCCTGATCCTGTGAAAATTGACATGGATAAGGCTCAGGCCACTTTGGATGAAGATCATTATGGACTTTTAAAGGTCAAAGAGCGGATTCTGGAGTACCTCGCTGTACAAAAATTAGCAGGGGAACACAAAAGCCCTATTTTGTGCTTAGTGGGACCGCCTGGTGTTGGTAAGACGTCGCTCGCCAAGTCAGTGGCGCGTGCGCTCGGTCGCAAATTTGTGCGCGTGTCCCTTGGTGGTGTGCGTGATGAAGCGGAAATTCGTGGGCATCGCCGCACGTATGTCGGTTCAATGCCTGGTCGTATCATCCAAGGCATGAAAACGGCGGGATTGGTCAATCCGGTGTTTTTGTTGGATGAAATTGATAAAATGGCGCATGATTTTCGTGGCGATCCGTCTTCTGCCATGCTTGAAGTACTTGATCCTGAGCAAAACAGCAGCTTTAGCGACCATTATATTGAGATGCCCTACGATTTGTCTAAAGTGATGTTTATCACGACAGCAAACAACGCGTATGCGATTCCTCAGCCGTTGCTGGATCGGATGGAGACTATTTTTATTTCCGGATATACAGAAGTTGAGAAACTGCGGATTTCCATGGAGTATCTCTTGCCTAAACAGCGCTTGGCGCATGGCTTAAATAAGGATAAGTTGCAGCTTGGCGAGGAAACTGTATTAAAGGTGATTAGGGAATACACTAGGGAAGCAGGAGTTCGCAATCTAGAACGTCAAATAGCCGCGTTATGCCGCAAAGCCGCAAAACAAATTGTGATGGGTGAAAAGAAACGCGTTACGGTTACCACTCGCAACTTAGAGAAGTTTTTAGGGCCATCACGGTTTCATTACGGCATGGTGGAACTGATTGACCAAGTGGGTGTAGCGACGGGACTGGCTTGGACGGAGGCTGGTGGTGATACGCTTGCCATTGAGGTCTCTGCGGTCGAAGGCAAAGGCAAACTAACGATCACTGGGCAACTTGGAGATGTCATGAAAGAGTCAGCGCAAGCTGCCATTTCCTATGTGCGTTCGCGCCTTAGTGCGTTGAATCTACCTACGGATTTGATGGATGTGCGTGATATTCACATTCATGTGCCAGAAGGGGCGATACCAAAAGACGGGCCTTCTGCAGGAATCACGATGGCTACCGCGCTCGCTTCAGCCCTGACGGGCAGGGCTGTTCACAAAGAAGTGGCGATGACAGGGGAGATCACATTGCGTGGGCGTGTGTTGCCAATTGGTGGCGTGAAAGAAAAATCACTTAGTGCACACCGCGCAGGAATGAAAACCATTTTGTTGCCGCTGGAGAATCGCAAGGATGTCGAGGACATCCCAGCAAGCGTGCGCCAAGATATGACGATTATTTTCGTCGGTCACATGGATGAAGTGTTGCAAAATGCACTAGTGAATTCCGTATGATTGTAAAGTCAGCGGAATTTATCATATCGGCAGTTCAACCCAGCCAATATCCAGCAGGTGATGAGCGGGAAATTGTATTCGTTGGTCGCTCGAACGTGGGCAAGTCGTCGCTGATCAACAAGTTGCTGAATCGTCGCCATTTGGCACATACGTCAGGGAACCCCGGGAAAACCCAGACGATCAATTTTTATCACATTAATGAGGCCTATTATTTTGTCGATTTGCCGGGCTATGGTTATGCGAAAGTCGCGAAGGATCTCAGAAATACATGGGGAGCGATGATCGAGGAATACTTTCTCAAAAGGTCTAATTTGGCTTTGGTAATGATGCTGGTTGACCTTCGCCATCCGCCGACAAAATTGGATGTGACGATGGCGCAATGGTTGTTGCACATCGAACGCCCATTTATGGTCGTCACAACGAAAGCGGACAAGCTGTCCCATGCATTTCAAGCGAAAAATGTAGCGGTGATTAGAAGGGATCTGGGCATTGCCGAATCATCGCTGATCATGACATCGGCCGAAACGGGGTACGGAATAGATAAAGTGTGGAAAAGAATTGAACAGGCGTTGAACTAGAAAGTGCTGCATCAGACCGTCTGCTGCAGCACTTTCTCCTGTCCACCTAGTTCTGCCACCACCATACCTACAAGAATTAACCCACTGCCAACCATCGCCAGTGGTGTCATGATCTCGTGGATCATGATAAATGCCGAGAGCGCGGCAAAAACCGGTTCCATCGAGAATACTAACGCGGTGCGCGTGGCGGTGGTGAATTTTTGGAATACCATTTGCGCAAGATAAGCGAGCACCGTGGCTAACAGGATGCAGATCCAGAGCGCATTGATCACAGTCCAATTGGTCAATGCATGCAGGCTGGAGGTAAAGTTAACGTGTGTGGCCGCGCCTGTAATTAATGATAATAACCCCACCAACGTAATTTGAATGGCGGTCATGGGCAGAGCGGCAAATTGTTGGGTGTGTTTACCGACATACACAATTTGCAACGCAAACGAAATGGCACAAAAAAATTCGAACACATCACCGAGGTTGAGGTGGCCAGTATGATCAAAAGTAAGGAAAAAAAGTCCCACCGCAGCTAGCGCTACGCCTAACCATGCAAAACGAGTCGGCATGTGACGGAGGATGAAAATCGAAAATACTGGTACTAGGATGACGTAGAGCCCTGTGATAAATCCCGCTTTGCCAGGAGAGGTGTAAAGGAGACCAAGGGTTTGAAAGGCATAGCCGACAAACAGCCAAAATCCCAGCACTCCGCCAACCATCCACATTCTTACATTCGCTAGTGTTCTGCGCAGTGAGGGGATCACTAACACGGGAAGAAAAAGCAGCATACCGGAGATGAGGAAGCGAATCGCCAAGAATGAGAATACTGGCATACTTTGAATGGCATCTTGTACTAACACAAAGGTGACACCCCAGACAAACGTCACCATTAACAGTACACCATCAGCGAAAATGCGTTTTAGCAATATAGAATGTCCCCTTTTCTCAAGATGCGCACATGATAGGTCTATTGTCTTATTTGGACATTGATTCGTCAATATACGAGTGAGAATAAAGTTTGGTATAATCATTAAAGTGAAATATGTTTGAATAACAGAGGCAATCCCTCGTTAATGGAGATGACGGGTTGAAGATATTGCTGGTCGGCATTAATTATCGCACCGCACCGGTTGATTTGCGTGAGTGTTTCTCTGTCAATGAATCCGCGCTTGCTGTGTCGCTAAAACAGCTTAAGGATCAGGCAGGGTGCCAGGAAGTAGTGCTCTTATCGACTTGCAACCGAACTGAAATCTATGCGGTCGTGGACGACATCCTTTCCGGAGAGGCGGGGATTCGGAGATTTTTATCGTCAGTCTCGCAACTTGACGAAGCACAATTTTATGATCATTTGTATCGTCGTGAGGGCATTCACGCCATTAGGCACATGCTGCGCGTGGTCACCGGGATGGATTCAATGATTGTGGGCGAAACTCAAGTCCTCGGTCAATTTAAGCACGCTTTTTTATTTGCACAAACGCAAGGCACTACTGGTTCGTTACTCAATTCGCTGTTTAACCGCGCGATTGCTTTTGGCAAGAAAGTGCAAACAGACACTTCAATTGGCCAAAATGCAGTGTCTGTCAGTTATGCGGCCGTGGCGCTTGCAAAAAAGGTATTTGATCAATTACAGAACAAATCAGTGCTTGTGATCGGCGCAGGTAAAATGAGCGAACTAACACTGACCCATTTGGCAGCGCAGGGGATCAAGGACGTGATGATCGCCAATCGCACGATCACGAGGGCAGAAAGTGTAGCAAAAAAATTCAGTGGACAGGCGCTCACATTGGATCAGCTTAAAGACGGGTTGATTACAGCAGACATTGTCATCACCTCGACTGGTTCGAAGCAATTGTTGCTAGATGCGGAGATGGTGAATGAGGCGATGAAGCGACGACGGATGCGTCCCTTATTTATCATTGATATTGCCGTGCCGCGTGATGTCGATCCGGCGGTGGGGAAGCTAAGCGATGTGTATTTGTATGACATTGATGACCTGCAAGAGGTCGTGAGCGCTAATGTATCACTTCGTCACCAGGAAGCAGTGCGCGTACAGGAATGGATGGATGAGGAAATATTTAGCATACAGGCTTGGGTGCAGGAACAAGAAGCATTTCCGCTGATTGCCGTACTTCGTCAGCGGGCACAAGAAATTCAAAATGACATCCTAGAGAGTCTGTATCACAAACTTCCTGATCTTGATGATCATGACAAAAAGGTGCTACTAAAACATATGCAAAGCATCGTTAACCAAATTTTGCGAACGCCTACCGTCAATCTTAAATCAATGGCGACCGAACCGGAAGGCGCAAATTATCTTCATACTTTTGCGAAACTGTTTGATATTGAGTATCAATCTGCGATGGGACATGCAGGCAAAGTGCCGGCAGAGGCGGTGGGGAGTACACCGATTACAGGCACGCCTCTACAAATAGAAGCCAAAGAGTATCAGGCACTGAGTTGGAGGGAGAGTCATTCGATCAACCCTCTGGCGGCGTTATGAGTAACGCATGATGACAAGTTCATTTACTTCATTTATTTATTTCGCAATGATCATCAGCTATTTTTTCAGTATAAGTTTATTTTTTGTAGATTTATTAAGAGAAAACAAGACGGCAAACCGGATTGGTATTGTCATGCTTGCCTTGGTGTGGATTCTGGAATCCGTGTTTTTGTTTGAACGAATGCAGTTCGATCACGTGCTTCCGTTTTTTACTTCCCTACAAGCCACCGTGTTTTTCTCTTGGCTTTTAATTACCGTGTCGATTATCATGAACCTGTTTTGGCGCGTAGATTACGTCTCTTTTTTCGTTAGCCTGCTTGGGTTCATCTTTGTCGCTTTTGATGCCATCGTGCATACGCATCCACAGATTCAGCAAGTTCGTCAGGGGGACTTGCTTTTTCTGCACGTCAGTGTGTCGCTTTTGAGCTACATTGCCTTTTCCCTGTCTGCCATCTTTAGCGTGCTATACTTAATGGAAGAAAGGGCGCTGCATAGCAAGCATTTTACCAGTGGCCCGTTTAAACGCTTGCCATCATTGGAACGACTGGACTTTTTTGCATTTCGTTCCGCATTTGTCGGATTGCCACTGCTTGTGTTAGGTATGGTGTTTGGTTCTTTGTGGTACAAGTTGC